>CAZRXY010000050.1:0-43782 GCA_964604155.1 uncultured Candidatus Cloacimonadota bacterium
GTAAAGATGGAAACAAGATATGATTGCTTATTTCAGCCCAACGTAGATGAGGTGTATTCTCACCGAAATCGGAGTTGGGCTGAAAATATAGTTGACTTCTCAATGGTTGACCTTGGCAACAATCTTTATCTCACATAATTTGAATCATTTGACAATAGCAAAAATTAATAACCAGGTGGATGCCGGAAAATTCTAAGTCTTGACTATATAATCGCCAGAGGAAAAATGTACGACAGGTGAAATTAGAGAAACACTGGAAAAAATATTGTGGAGTGATCATGAAGGAAATATTTCAAGTGCAAAAGATAGCTGTGGAACTGGACGTGGTTTCAGAGCGTTATTCTCGATTGAACTGGGTAAAATATACCACAGGTTACGATTTTGGTGTAGAAGAAGCATATCAGGCAATTCTCAAGATATTGATGGATAAGACCAGGTATAAGATAATTCTGGAGCATCTGGGAAAAGACCTTTCGTTGGAAAATAAGCGAAGAGTAGAAATTCTGGAAAAAGGCTTTAGAAATTTCCACCTTTCGCCGGAGCTTAACAGATTAAGTAAAAGAATTCAGCAGAAAAGTAATGAACTTTCTCATTTATTGAACACGCACCGCAATAAAATTGCCGGCAGAGAGGTCAATTCTGTAGAGATTACCAGAATTATCAGTGAATCTGAGAATGAAGACCTTAGGAAAGAAGCATTTCTTTCACGGGCTTCGGTCAATAAGCCATTAATCGATGCTGGTTTTATTGAGCTTCTGGATATGCGAAAAGAGTTTGCCCGTATTTATGGTGCCAGAGACTTTGTTTATTACTCTTTGGAGCAGGCAGAGCTTGATCCGTCAATTTTTGATTGCTGGGCATCTGAAGTTAGAAAGCACTTACCGGATTTAAAAAAGGCAGGGAGGTTATATGCGGAGCGATATTTAGATAAATCTACTATCATGCCATGGGATGCGGCTTATCTGAGTGGGAAAATTGCTCCTGAGCTTAACAAAGAAATTGATATGACAGATTTTTATAGACCCATAGAACGCCTTTTTGGCATATTTGGCATTGATCTTTCACAGGATAACACTACCTATGACGTATTCCCTCGCAAGAATAAATCTGAATGGGGTTACAATTTCACGATCAAACCGGGAATAGAATCCCGCATTCTGGCAAATGTGCAAAACCGCTATAATCAGTTTGGCGTGTTACTGCATGAAACGGGGCATGCGATGCACTATGCGCGTCTGAATCCGCAGGATTTGATTCTTAATAGTGGCGTGAGCGGGATAATTGCCGAAGGTATTGCTAATTTATTTGGTGATTTTTTATCTGAAGAGATATTTTTTGCTGAGTTTTTTAAAGATGATATAGAAAAAGCCCGTAATAATTTTGCAGCCCTGAAATTATGGCAGAGAATCAATGCTCTTACTGCGATTGAAAATATCCTCTTTGACCAGGCTCTATATCTAAATCCTATCAATAATTTAGAGGATATTCACAATCTTAAATGGAAGCTGTATGAAGACTTACTTGATAAAAAGCCTTATGCAGCGGAACCAGTATGGGGATATGTGATTCATCACACAACGCATCCTATATACCTGCACAACTATTTTATGGGTGATGTAACAAGCGAAATGCTGAAACAGGTATTCTGCAAAAAATATGATGCTGAATCTCTTAACCAAAAGCCAAGAGAATTTGGCAGCTTCTTGTACGATGAAGTTATCAAACCGGCGGGTTTATACCCTTATGCTCAGTTGTTTAGAAAGATCAGCGGTGAGGATTTTTCTCTGAAATATCTGACAGCAAATGTACAGGAGCAATTATGATAAATCCATTATACCTGCATGATAGCTATCTGAGAGAATTTGTCGCGGAAGTGATAGAAACAAACGAGGTTGATAAGGCGGTTGTGCTAAGTAATACTGCCTTTTATCCTGCGGGTGGGGGACAGCCCAGTGATCATGGCAGTCTGGAATTTGAAGACCATTTCATAGAAGTGACCAGTGTAAAAAAAATTGATGGCAGAATTTGGCACTTTATTGAAAGTGATCCGCTACAGAAGGGCACAATTATCAAAGGTACAATAGATTGGTCTCGGCGTTATAAATTAATGCGTACGCACACAGCTATGCATGCCCTGAGTGCCATTGCCTGGCGAGATCATCAAGCTCAGGTGACAGGGGGGAATATGGAACCGCTTTTGGGCAGACTTGATTTTGAATTTGAAAATTTCACTGGCGATCTGGTTGCAGAAATTGAAAAAAAAGTAAACATAGAAATAAAAAAAGGGCTGAAAGTGATATCCCGTATTTTGCCACGAATTGATGCGGAAAAAATCCCTGATCTCATTCGGACAAAGATAAATCTTTTGCCAGCCTCTCTATCTGAACTGAGGGTAGTAGAAATTGAAAGCTTAGATTTACAGGCAGATGGGGGCACTCATGTAGCAAACACCTCCGAAATAGGCACAATCAAGATTACTGGCTATAAAAGTAAGGGAAAGATAAATAAGAGAATAAAATTTGAACTCGTTTGAACCCTCGGATTCTCACTTACCTGATATAGCAATTCACTGAGAGTGGTATTTCATAAAAATTCTGTTTTCTCTTTCAAGATGGAGCTTAAATTTATTAGGTTCAGATACATGCAGGTGCAAATCCTGGAAGCTGATGGGGTGAAGGAAGTTTAGTTCTGTGGCACAGAGAAACAATCCTTTGCCCTTAAAAATTCGATCATCTTTGGAATAGATTTTATCGCCGAGTACAGGGCAGCCTATTGACAAGAGATGCTGGCGTATCTGGTGTTTTCTGCCGGTTTGAGGATATAATTCCACTAAAGCCAGCCAATCACCGATCAAGCATCTTATTTGTGTGACAGTTTTAAATTTTGTTATAGCAATTTTATTATTCAGAGGCAGATCGATGCAGCCTTCATCAGGTATTATTCCAGTCACCAGGGCACGATAAGTTTTCTGTATTTGATGATTAGCGAGCATATCTCCGAGTTTTCTTCTCACAAATCTGGTTTTGGCAATAATCAGTAAACCTGAGGTGAGAGCATCCAGTCTATGAACCGGCAGCGGCACAGCGAGGCTGTCTGGCTGGTTCGATGGCTTAAGGTTATAGGGCAGAGCGTTTTCAATGGTTTTATACCTGTTCCCACTCACAACAATACCCGCGGGTTTATTGATCACAGCAAAAAAATTATCTTCGTAGATGACCGGCAGTGGCATTTTATAGATTTTGGCGGGATTCTTTATCGGGAGAGTGATTTCCAACATTTGTCCGCTTTTCACCCAGTTACCGGTATAGGCAGTGATGCCATTTAGTGTTACGCAGCCGGATTTGAGAATAGATTTCACAAAATTGCGTGAAACCGGCTCCCCCAGGATATTCTCGTCATTCATCAGGAGATAGTCACTCATCCTGATACGATCAGTTATTTCGCCGACAATATGTTTTTTTGATATAACCATTACATCCTCATTTGCATTAGTGACGGGGTTGCTATTTTGTCAATACAATCATGATCTTATGTTCAGGTTAAGTATAATAATATCTTTGATTTTATAAAGAATACCTTATATTTTTTATGGTATTGAAGGAAAGAGATTCAATGCAGAACGATGAATTGGAGGAATAGATGGACGAGAAGAAGAAGAAGACATTGACGACAGCAGCGGGAATTCCGGTCTCTGATAATCAAACATCGATGACCGCAGGAGAACGTGGACCTGTATTACTTCAGGATCATTATTTGCAGGAGAAGCTGGCACATTTTAACCGTGAGCGTATTCCGGAGCGGGTAGTGCATGCCAAAGCTGCGGGAGCTCATGGAGTATTTACAGTGACAGGCGATATCACAAGATACACAAAGGCTAAGATATTCTCAGAAATTGGCAAGAAAACTGAGATGCTGGGTAGATTTTCTACAGTTGCCGGAGAAAAGGGCTCGGCTGATACTGTGCGGGATGTGAGAGGATTTGCTCTAAAGCTCTATACTGAAGAAGGTAACTGGGATCTTGTGGGCAATAACACCCCCGTTTTTTTTATCAGGGATGCCATCAAATTTCCGGATTTTATTCACACTCAAAAGCGTGATCCGCAAACAAATTACAAGTATGATACTCCCCAGTGGGATTTCTGGTCACTATGTCCGGAATCTTTGCATCAGGTTACAGTGCTTTTTTCTGAGCGTGGTATTCCGAGGGGCATTCCATATATGAATGGCTATGGCTGCCACACGTTCAGTTTTATAAATGATAAAAATGAGAGATTCTGGGTAAAATTTCACTTTAAAACACAGCAGGGCATCCGGAATATTGCTCCGGATGAGGCAGTAAAACTGGCTGGAGAAGACCCTGATTATCATACACGTAGGCTGTTTGAAGCAATAGAAAAAAAAGATTATCCGCGTTGGACGCTAAATGTGCAGATTATGCCGGAATTGGAAGCAGATAATTATAGATGGAATCCCTTTGATCTCACCAAGGTTTGGCCCCATGGAGATTATCCGCTGATAGAAGTTGGCGAAATGGAATTAAACAGGAATCCTGAGAATTATTTTGCCGAGATTGAGCAGGCAGCATTTTCGCCTTCAAACGTAGTGCCTGGGATATCATTTTCACCAGATAAGATGCTGCAGGCGCGAATATTTTCTTACACAGATGCGCACCGTTACAGGTTGGGCAGCAATTATGAACGTTTGCCTGTGAATGCCCCGCATAATGCTGAGGTAAATAATACCTACCAGCGTGATGGATTGATGAGATTTGATGATAACGGTGGCAGACAACCTAATTATGAGCCTAACAGTTTTGGTGGACCTGCCGAAAATAAAGATTTCAGTGAACCTCCGCTCAAGATTTATGGAGATGCAGATAGATATGAGCAGAAGCGTGGAGAGGATGATGATTATATTCAACCCGGAAATCTATTTAGATTAATGACATCTGAGCAGCAGCAGCACTTGATAGATAATATAGTGGGCTCACTCAAGAATGTTCCTGAGAGCATCCAAAGGCGGATGCTGGCACACTTTACAAAAGCAGATAAAGCCTATGGCTCTGGCGTAAAGAAAGGTTTAAAACTGTAGCATAGATAATATTGTGAACTGCAGATGTATCTGGCAGGATGAATGAAATGAAATATTCATCCTGCCACAGGCAGTAGAAAAAAAACACAGAATATGAAAAAAGCTATGTTGATTGCTGCAGGCTCGCTTGCCTTGGCTTTAGGAGTTATTGGGATATTTTTACCCCTGCTGCCTACAACCCCCTTCTTGATATTGGCTGCGTCCTGCTATATCCGCAGTTCTACCAGGCTGTATAACTGGTTGCTGCAGCATAAAATATTGGGCAGATACATCAGCAGCTATATGAAATATAAAGCGATCACGCTGAAAGCTAAGATAATTTCTGCGTTTACGCTTTGGCTTTTTATCGCATTTTCAGCAATATTTATTGTGGATTTTCTCTGGCTGAGATTTGTTCTTTTTGGTGTGGCAATCACAGTATCTCTTATAATATTCAGTATTCGCACATTGGATAAAAAGGAGCTGATTGAGTGCAGTTAGATATAAATAATGAATTCATTATTCCCAGCCACAAAATTATCAGGAAATAATTGACTTCTATCGCCCGTTCATTTTTTTTGCTGATGGATTAAGGAGATATTATGCAAAAAGCACAAAAAATTGCCGAATTTAAGTTTGATTATCGGAAGCCTTTTATTTGTACAGCTATACATAATGGTCACCAGCTCAGTGAGATAATAGAGAAGAATATGGCATTAACCGAAGCCGAAAGGCTATATGAAGAAGACCCCTACACTGGTTTTTTCACGGAACTGGCTGGCAATAGAGCAATAGTTAATTACAGCAGGTTTCAGATGGATCTCAATCGCCCCCAATCGAGATCATATTATCTAAAGCCTGAGCAGTCCTGGGGTCTAAAGGTTCGCAGGAGTGAGCCTACGAAAGAAGAAATTGAGCATAGTGCAGCCTGCTACAAATGGTTTTATGATAAGATAAAATTGCGAGTAGAAAAGATGATCGATAAATTTGACCAGATTTTTGTTTATGACCTGCATTCCTATAATCACCAGCGGAAGGGTGAAGGAATGGAATATGATGATCCTTCTTTGAATCCCGAGATAATAATAGGCACTAATAACATGCCGGAGAAATATTTTCCGCTGGTGGACAGGATTATGAATCAATTAAGAAGTGAGGATTATTTTGGCAGGCAATTAGATGTACGATTGAATATCAAGTTTGATGGGGGTCATTTTTCACGCTGGTTACATAGCAGCTATCCGGGCAGTATCTGTTGCTTAGCTTTGGAATTTAAGAAAATATTTATGAATGAATGGACAGGTGAGATAGACTGGGAAAAAGCTAAGCGGCTCAGGTTAATACTGAGCTCTACCTTCAAGATGATCAGCAAGGAGATAATGCCCATATAATCTCATCTATCAAGCTGATACGGAAATTGCAGAGAATATTATCAGAAATATCTTGCCATATAAAAGGAGATCAGAGATTCTTGAATCAAAAGCGGGTGTAGCTCAGCGGTAGAGCATCAGCTTCCCAAGCTGAGGGTCGCGGGTTCGATCCCCGTCACCCGCTCCAGAGGGAAATATTATGAAGTATATTTTTTCATCTATAGCAGGAAATATTGAAATTAAGATCAAGGATATGAATCTTATCACTGTGGAATTTACTTTAAAGCCTCAGTCGCCGCCAGATTACATTTTTCAGAGCAGGGGAGAGGAAGAATTATGTGCTCGCACAGAATTGCAGATAAAAGAGTATTTTATGGGAAAGCGTCAGCAATTTGATGTGCCGGTTTATATAACAGGTACTGAGTTCCAAAAAAATGTTTGGGCACAAATCAGGAAATTAGAATATGGAGAGAAAATATCTTACACAGAGCTCACAAGGCGGTGCCTGCTCGATAAAAATTCAGTGCGAGCCGTGGCAAATGCCGTTGCCAAAAATCCTCTTATTCTTATTGTACCGTGTCACCGTATCATAAAAAAAACCGGCGGTATCGGGAAATATGCTGGAGGAACTTACCGAAAGAATTTTTTACTTGAGTTGGAACAGAAAAACCTTTTAGACTAACTGGGGAATCCCTTTTCTCTTGACTGATAGAACGGGTTAAGAAATCGTAATCATAAGGAATAGGATTATGAAAAGTGTTGATAGAATTGATATAAATAAGAAATTCCCTGTACCTTCCTGGGTACCGATGCTGCTTTTTGTTATAGCTATCAGTGGTTTATTGCTGGGTAGATGCGGACATGCAGCCCGCGATGAATACATTGTTTTTTTTAATATCACTGTTCAGGAAGCTACGCAGGCGAATATTGACGTGACTTTTGAGGCATATAATCGTTCGAAGGTCAATTTTGAAGGTGAGGGTATATTGATAAGAGTATATGATAAATATGGTGAAGAAGCTGCCAGTATGATCACAACAATGGATTTAGAATCTGGTAAGCATAATCGATTCTTAAAAGTGCTGACCAGGATAACGAGACCGATCAACGGGATTGAAGATATTGGAGAAGTAACTGTGGAATTGTATCACGCCGGTATATTTAAATAAGGAAGTAATATGTTGGAAAACAAGAAGATTCTTTTGGCAGTCTGCGGTGGCATAGCAGCTTATAAAGCGATAGAGCTTTGCAGTATGCTCAAGAAGAGAGGAGCTCAGGTGAGGGTTATCTTTTCTGAAAATGCTGCAAAATTCGTAACTGAACTCACTTTTGAAGTTATTTCTCACAACAAAGTATGCTGCTCGCTTTGGGATGAAGAGAATGCAATACCACATATAGACCTGGCAGATTGGGCGGATTTTTTGGTAATAGCCCCTGCAACTGCCGATATAATAGCAAAATCAGCACATGGGATAGCAGATGATCTGCTAAGTTCCACTATTCTGGCAGCCCATTCTCCGGTGCTGTTTGTGCCGGCAATGAATATTCACATGTATCAGAAGGCAGCCATGCAGTCAAATGTGAATCTGCTTAAGGAAAGGGGCTATTTATTCATGGAGCCGGAAGAAGGGGTGCTTGCCTGTGGCTATACGGGCAAGGGCAGATATCCGGCTAATAATGAGATCATATATCACATTATTGCCTATCTGCAGCACAAGCACAATTGGCAGAACAAAAAAGTTCTTATTACTGCCGGAGCCTGCCAAGAGGATATAGACCCTATGAGATTTATTTCGAACCAGTCATCTGGCAAGATGGGCATAGCTTTGGCCAGGGCAGCACATATTCTGGGAGCGGATGTCACTCTGATAGCGGCATCATTGATTGAGCAGCCGCCGGAATACATCCGAGTGATAAAGGCGGTGAGTGCTATGGAAATGCTTTCTGCCTGCCGTCGTGAATTTGCTGAGTCAGATATTTTGATCATGAATGCTGCTGTGAGTGATTATAGACCAGGGGAAGTATTTGAGCAAAAATTGAAGAAAGGCAAGGACTTTTCTCTGAAGCTGATTCAGACTGCTGATATCATCTCAGAAATGGTAAAAGTAAAGAATCCTGAGCAATTGATCTGTGGTTTTGCAGCCGAGAGCCAGAATATACTGGAAAATGCCAGGTACAAATTGAGCAGTAAAAAACTTGATTTTATTGTGGCAAATAACCTGAGTGTGGCAAATTCGGATGTAACTGCCTGCACCTTTATATCAGCAGATAATGAAATTGAACTGATGGGTGATAAATTTGCAGTCAGTTTACAAATCCTGGATTTCATATATCCTTCCCTGATATGAGTATAAAAGATAATAATGCCCTGATAGTAACAGGTGCGAACGGAAACCTTGCTTCATATTTTAACCGGCAGGCTTTATCAAAAGGCTACAAATTAATACTGTATTATCACCAGGATGATTACAGAATTTTGCCTTTGCTTGATGAGTATGAAAATAGTATCCGGCTGATCAAGACAGATTTTGCAGAACCGGCAGACCTTAGACCGGGGTTGTCAGAGATACTAAAAGAAACTGGCTGGCAGGCACAGGCTTTATTTCATACCTCTACTAAGCGGTCGAGTGATTTTTTGCCGTTATCAGACACGATGTCGGAAGTGTGGGAAAGCATAATTGATGTAAATATCAAGGGTACTTTTCGCATTTTACAGGCGGTGCTGCCTCATTTTAGAGATAGAAAATACGGAAAAATAGTGCTGATGGGCAGCAATGTAACGAGGATAGGATTACCACGGGGGTCTGCTTACAGCGCATCTAAGGCTGCAATAGCTAATATCTGCCGTAGTATTGCTTCAGAGGAAGCCAGGCATAATATCTTCATAAATACTATATCTCCGGGACCAATAAAGATTGATGACAGTCATTTTTCGGAAAGCTACCGGAAATTCCGTCAGGAGTACTATCAGGAAAAGATCAGAGAAATCCCACTAAAGAGGTGTGCCTCTTTTGAAGATGTCTGCGGTCTTGCCTGGTTTCTGATTTCAGAAAACAACAGCTATATAACAGGCGAGGAATTATATATAACCGGTGGAAAACTATAGACATCTCCTACTATCATTTCTGATATTTTTATCAATTTGCCAATTTGCAGCAGCACAAACGGCAATTGCTTTCTATCCTTATGGAGCTTATTCCAATGAGACAAGTCTCTTTATGGGTGGATATGCTATGCTTTCCCGCAGACCAGAAAATCTGCCGACTAATTTTCGGCCTGGTTCACTGGAGGTTAATCTTATTGCCAGTTTCAAGAAGCAGGTTCGCGTGCTGATAAGAAATAAAATCTATCTTGCCGGCAGTAATTATTCTCTTGGTATTCCTCTAAGGTATTACTATTGGCCCTCCACTTTTTATGGCATAGGGAATAGTAGTAAGCCAGATCAGGAGGAAAAATACACTCGCAAAATTCTGGAAATATCGCCTAATCTGGAATACGGATTTATGGATTATTATTTTCTTACTTTCACTGCTTTTCTGGAAAGAAGCAGAATCTCAAATTCTGAGGCAGAGAATGATCTTTTGAATAATGCTATCTACGGAACAGAGGATTTTTTGCTGGCAGGTGCCGGATTAAAATTCAGCCGCAGTTCCGTTGATAACAACTACTATCCTACAAAAGGCTCTGAACTTTCGCTGGCAACCAGGATATATCACAAAAAAATGGGCAGTGATTATTCCTTGCGATTGGTGACGTTAGATATCAGGAGCTACTTTTCTCCGAATGAAAACCATACAATAGCCATGCAACTACAACAAAAATCCGCTTCTGGCGATATCCCCTTTGAAAAATATCCTGATCTTGGTGATGAGATGAGAGGTTTAGATAGCAATAAATACATAAATGAGCAATTTCTGCTCTATAGAATAGAAGACAGGATATTTCCCTTTATTTCCGGAAAGGAATCAAGAATTGGCTTCGCTGTTTTCGCTGAGACCGGGCAGACCTTTTCTTCGCTAAGCAGTATAAAAAGCAGATACCAGAAATTAAGTGCCGGATTAGGATTACGCTATTTACTGCTGCCAGCGGAGATGCTTACTCTCAGGTGTGATATATCCTTCAGTAGTGATGGCTGGGAATTGGATATTATTTCTTTTGAGGCTTTTTGATGCGGTTGTTTATGATTATTGTATTGTTTCTCACCTGTGCAATAGCCCAGCCGCAATTTGCTCCTGGAGAAGTTCTGAATTTTGAGATCAGCTATGGCATTATCACTGCCGGCAGTGTGAAAATGGCTGTTTCCTCTGAGACCCGAAATGATACTATACCTTTATTGAAGGTAACTTCCACAGCTAAGACTACAAAGTTTTTTGATAGACTTTACAAAGTGAGGGATGTGATAGAAATAGAATTTTACCGCGATGATTTCCAGTCCTACCGCTACCATAAAACGCTGAGAGAAGGCGGTTACAGACAAAACCGTATCAATTTATACTATCCGGAACTGGGCTATTCCATATACATGAAGAAAGATAAGGATGCCACTAAATGGACAGAAAAAAAATATGAAATTCCAGTGCCAAGCCATGACATATTCACTACCTTTTTCCGGATCAGGTCACTTGAATTTGCTGTGGGTGACACACTGGAATCCACTGTTACGGAAGATGGCAAGATTAATACAATTGATATTGTGATCCATAAAACAAAAAAAATGCCTACTATTTTTGGAGAAATAGATTGCTATGAGCTTGAGCCCGTATTGCGAGGTACGGATTCTATATTCAAGAGTAGTGGAGCGATTTATATCTATCTTACAGCCGATGAATACAAAATCCCGGTATTACTGGAAAGCGAAGTTATCTTTGGGAGTTTCAGAGCAACATTAAACAGTTATAATGGGGGCATACCCGATTAGGCTTCTAATTGCTTTCCAGCTTTCACCAGAAGGGCATGAAATTCTTGCAGTATCGTGTAATCATGGGGTAATTCATGCTCGCATGTTTGTTTTAGAGCATCATAATCATAAGAGGCAAAACTATAACCAGCATTTTTAAACACCCGATAAGTATAAGCATCTATTACCATTACAGGTTCCTTCCAGCCGTAGAGCAACATAGAATCTGCGGTTTCTTTACCTATGCCCCAGAGTGATAATAACTGGTCTCTGGTTGGCTTAGTATTTCTCAAAATCGTGTAATACTCGCAAAACACCTGCAATTTTTTGGCTTTCTGGTTATAATAACCACTCGGTTTGATCAATTGAGCCAGGTCATAAAGTTCTATTTTACTAATTGCCTGCGCTGAGAGCAGATAATGGGTCTTCAGGTTATGCAAGGCTTTTACCGCATTTTGCCAGCTTGTATTTTGAGTGAGTATTGCACCAAGGCATATTTCCAGTCTTGATTCATTATCCAGGGGGATATCATAATTACCCGGATGATACAGGGAATAACTGCCATCTACTGGATTGTCACGCAACAGAGGCCACCAACCCTGGTTTCCGTGAAGAGCAAACAAATCTTTATAAAAATTATAGATATTCAATTAGTATTCCACGGGGAATTGATTGATCATACCTACAACAAATCGCAAGATCAAGCTGGCATCATAGGCTTCTATACTATCATTGCCATCCACATCTGCCCGTTCTATTCTCTCTGCTGACCAGGGCAGCGGATCAATTTCCGGTAGGGGATCAAGACCAACTATATACTGCAAAACGATAGAAGCATCAAACGCAGTAATCTCGCCATCTTCATTTATATCTCCATAGAAAACATCTTCGTTAGAATCAAACACATTATACACAGCATCTAACAATTCATCCTGCCAGTCTGCAGAAAACTCCCAGAACATCACGCCACCTAATTCGTTATCACACACGTAATCAGCTTTTTCCATGGCAGAATAGGCATCTTCATAAGTTATCATAACTTGTGACTGAGAGCTGTAAAGCCAGGCAGATTTTGCCTCGTTATCCCAGTATCGCAAGTAGCCGTTCGAATCTTCATAGTTCTGCCTGAGATCATAATAATCAAAAACACTGTTTTCCCAGGTGCCAAACCAGCAGGGGCTTGTCCAGGTTTGGTATAAACCATTATTAACATCTGATACTCCGTTATACCCCCTGCCGTAAAATGGGATGCCCAGTTGTATTTTATCGGCAGGCACTCCTTCACTCAAATATGCCTGAACAGCAGCATCTGCATTAAAGGATGTATTATATGGTGGTGGCAGGGGATCATTTTCTTGATAGTATAATGCGGATAAATGCCCGGTTACAGCGTCTCCTTCACCACCCCAGGGACCATGGAAATCATAGGTCATAATATTAAACCAGTCCAGATAGGGTTCCATCCCAGCTAAATCATGATTTGCAATCTTATCTGGTCCCGCCGGAGTGGCTACTGTAAGCAGATAGTCTCCTGCATCGTCGAGCTGAGAGCGCAGCTCTTCTAATAAGAGCACAAAATTTTCCGCATCATCCGGACTGTAGTAATTACCACTTGATCCCCCGGCAACGGGATATTCCCAATCAATATCGACACCGTCAAATTCATATTCCTGGATAAATTCCACACAGGAAGCTGCAAAATTTTGCCGTGTCGTTTCTGTTTCTGCCACTAAGGAAAAATAAGTTGACCAGGTCCAGCCGCCTACAGAGATAAGCGTTTTTATGTCAGGATGGTTGTCTTTGAGGATTTGTAATTGATGGAATGAGCCTCTCAGAGAACCGGGTTCCCAACTGTCTCCCGGATAGTATTTATCGATGTCTGCATAAGCATCTCCCAGCATGATCTCCAGGGTCTCGCTGTTAATATTAGCAAAAGCATAGTTAATATGCGTAATCTTATCAACCGGGATATCCGTGATATGAAAATCTCTGCCATATACACCCCACGAGATAAAATAACCAATTATCCGCTTATCAAGATCACCAAATAAATTAGTGAGTATGAAAACAGTGAAAATTAATATAATCAGTTTTTTCATCTTTATTCCTTTTATTTGAAGTTAATAATCAAAAGCACTGCCGCCGATGAATTCGCGGATTATTGAATTTCCGGGAACTATATTGGGATTTATGCTGCTGATCAGGTCTAAGATCCTCAAGAGTCTTTGTGCTTCGGTATAAACGGTGGAACTGTGCTCTATTTGTTCCAGTAGTGGTCTGGCAAAGTACCGCAATACACCCAATTCGTAGGTGAGGATGCTATTGAACATATAGTCTGCATTTTCCTGATATGGGAAAATGTATTTTTTTTCGCCCTCCCTGATCTCATCCCAGCGTAACAAGGTAGTTTCCGGATTAATCCCTCTGAATTTGTGGTCTCTCACAAGCCGCCTTATTCTACGGCAATCTGTCGTAGAAATTCTATTATGGTCATCGATATTAAGATTATTGAGAGCAGAAACATATATCTTGCTTTTGTGGTGAAAAGGTATGCTTTGGGTAAGCAGGTCATTCAGCCCGTGTATGCCTTCTATCACCAGAAGATCATTTTCATCCATACTAATACTCTTGCCGCTTGATCTTCGCTCTCCCGTTTTAAAAACATATTTCGGCAGAGTGATGGTTTTACCTTCCATTAAAGCAGTGAGATCATTATTCAGCCTTTCCAAATCTATTGCCATTATATTTTCAAAATCATATTCTCCATTTTCCAGAAGCGGCGTCCTGTCGTGTGGTAAAAAATAATCGTCCAGACTGATCTGGAGAGGTTTGATGCCATTGACAATCAGATGAATTGCCAGCCTTTTGGAAAAAGTGGTTTTTCCCGAAGACGAGGGACCTGCAATCAAAATCAATTTTAAATTGCGGTTTGCCACTATTTCATCAGCTATTTTTACCAGTTTTCTCTCCTGTAACGCTTCTTCTATCTGGATTTTCTCGCGGATATTACAATTCTTAACCGATGAATTCAATGTTTTAATGGTATGCAATTTAATGATATTTAGCCATTTATCGTGCTCTTGATGGGCTGAAAAAAGTTTCTTGGGAAATTGGAATTCTTCACGCAATCTCATACTGCCCTGCAAGGGATATCTTAAGATAAAGCCAGGTGAATGATAAAATAGATCAAATACTTTTGCTGCCGATGTAGTATTTGCCACCTGAGCATATACAAGCTCATAAAAATCGCCGCATTCATAAACTACATTGTCTCCTTCATACAAAAGAGGCAACACATCTTTACGCTTTAACTCGGCAAATAATTTGAATGATTCATAAGAGCTATATATCTTTTTTTCGATGTGCAAAGCGTCATTTACTATAGTTATCATTTCGGAAAGCAAGATATCTAATTCATCCATTGTAAATAATTTAGCACCAAACACCTCACAATATACTCCATCTCCAATCGAATGTTCCACAACGATCTTATACCGCCCATTAAAACAATTATGGAATGCCTTTAACATGACAAATAGAGTTGTATTCATCCTGATACTGCTGCCCTCCCAGGAGTGAATTGTCACAAGATTTAAAACTCCTTCTCCCGGCACAACGTCATAAGATAAAATTTCATTATCAAGTTTGCCAATCATCACCTCATCTACGGCAATATCTAATTCTTTACAAACACCTTCAATTCGGCAACCATCCTGGTAATCAATTTCACCAGCCGGCTTACCGTCTTTTTCTACTATTATTTTTTTCATCAAATTTATCCTCTGCAGGCTTTTTATTGCGTTGTGATTTTTCGTCAAGATAATAGAATCTGGTTAAATCCGGATAACGGGCAATGCAGATAGTATATCCATATAGCGAAAATCAATTAATGAAATCCTTACTATCAATTTTTTGCAGCATTGATTTTTCGTTCTCTATTATTTGCACTTTATCCTTCTTATCCGATAATGAATCGATACATGCTTCTTTTTCATAAGACAATATATTGATCACAAATGGTTTATTGATATTTTCAATTTTTTCAAAAATCTCCTGTCTGGAATTGATTTTGTATACCCGCTTTTGTGAACGAGCGAGTAAAACAGGTGGATTAGCTGGTATTTCAAAATCATAGGAGAATACAATATCCTCATAATCAGTGTGAAATTTAATAAATGAACTTATTTCGTCCATGGAGCCATCAGCAGGTGGAAATAGTATGAGGTAATCTTCATTAGACTTGAGAAAGAACATGAGAAATATGGGAATGATGATTAAAGTATGATAAGATATTTCAGGGAATATTCTATGTTTATTCATTTTAGCGGTGATATGCTTTGTCAGATTAATTTTGAGAATATCACTAAGCAAAACCGGAGCCAAAATAAGCATCATGGTGAGTGGAACAGATAATTTTAGAACCGAAAATCTGTGAATATAGGTATGATTTCTAAAAAAATACATTTGCATAAGGCATGGTAGTAGAGTGTACGTTATCAGCAAGAAAGACAATCGTGAGAATCTGTTTGTTGTTTTTAAAATAATCATTTTTATGATACTTACCAGATAGATAACCACACATAACCAGAATAAGTATAGAGCTATCGAACCATAGCCATTAACGAAGTGCTGTCCCCAGACAGTCCCAAAGAAATTTACTATCTCTTCATTGGCAGCTTCGGCGATCCCGGTTCGATATTCAAATTTATATTTTAATAGACTAAGTACACCAAGCTCATTTAATTGGATGAAAAATAGAAAATTAGCTATAGTATATGGAAGCCAGAAGACAATGCTCTTTTTTATCATCTCAGGTATTTTTGATCCGAATTCTTTCCTGAATAACCTTACTATCCAAACAACAAAAATGATGAAAAAAAACAGCCAATCAATGAGAGCACCCCAGAACATCACAATCATCTGAAGGTAATCAAAACCAGAGTGCTCATTATCATTCTTAGTAACATGGACTAATTCAAGAATAACGAAGAATACGAAAGGCAATATTACTGCCTGATCAGCAAAATAGACGCTATGGAAATAATACAATGTCTCTGGGCTGAACAGGACAGGGATGGCTGCAATAGTAGATAGAAGAAAAGAATTAAGATAATCATAGCCATTTTTTCTTAATATAAAATTCATCATCATAGTCATTAGTATTGCAATAAAAAATTGATTGAATTCGTTATACATAAAGATAAATCCTGGTGTGATTTCATTAATTGATAGAATTATAGCCAAAGCATACAATGGCAATAATGAACCTGGTGGATAAGAGGGATATGGCTCTCTATCGTAGAGAGAATCAAATTCCACCGAGAGTGGATTCTCTAACATCCCAAATTTCAAAGCGATGGGATTTTCTGCCAGCCAGTTATTAATAAATTTCAGGCTGCTGCCGGTGAGCCACTGATGATTTTCTTCAATCAGCCTGTGATTCCAAGGTTGGCGTATATGAACAGTTTTTAAGAATAGTAATGTAACGATCAAACACAGTAGAAAATACCAGATAATCTCTGATTTTTTCTTAGCTATCATTTTGTGACAGTCCATAACTAATCCTTGTTTTCCATTTTTAATACTGTTCGCCCGAATAATGGTTGCCTGAATCTGGTCAATAATTATGTTCTTCAGTAGCATTTTTTTTGCTATATTCCTCTATTGGATTTAACCAATGTTTGTAAATTGCCCGGCATAGTTACTCTTTCTATCTCTCTCATAAATGGTGGAGTATGCCGGAAAATTAATTTATGATTGACAGTAGAAGTATAAAATCCATAAAGAGGTATAAGGTATCTGTGAAGCATAAATATTACATAGAAGAGGGGTAAAATTGAGAAATAGTTGCTTATTTTTTGTGTATATCCTGATCGTTCCTCTGTTGCTTGCAGGGGCGGACAAATTACAGATTAGTCTCTGGCATCAGATGGAGCCCGGCAAACATCCGCTTCTTAAGGAAATGGTGGCGGAATTTGAGAGAGAAAATCCAGGGATAAGCGTAAATACTTTGCACAAGGGCACCGAAGAGCTGCGAACAGGATTTCAAACTGTGGCAGCTTTTACCAAAACTGCCCCTGAGCTTGTTTATGGTCCATCAGACAATCTGGGTGCCTTTGAGGTAATGAAGCTATCGGACAGCACAGAAGAAAGCATCATCATGCCTTTGGAGCAAGTATTATCTGCGGAATTTCTGGATAACTTTATGGAGCCGGCAAAGTTCAAGTATGAAGGTCATATCTATATGCTGGCAGACAGGCTGGGTAATCATCTGGCTCTTTGCTGCAATATGAATTTATTTCGTGAGGTGGGGTTAGATAGGCCTCCGGAGACCTTGAGCGAATTAATAGAATATGGCAGCATATTGACGCGTGATCTTGATGGAGATGGCCGGATAGACCAGTGGGGCTTAGTATGGAATTATATGGAACCCTTCTGGTACACACCATTTTTGGGGGGATATGGTGGTACGGTATTTAATGATAACAATGAGCCTGTGCTTGACAGTGAAGCTGCTATAGATGCCTTTAGATTGATAGCAGATTTGCGTAATAAGTATAAGATCATTCCTGAAGAATGTGATTACAATATAGCAGATAATAGATTCAAGCAGGGCAGAGCTGCTATGCTGATCAATGGAGACTGGAGCTGGAATGAGTATATTAAGTCCGAAAATGTAGATTTTAGATTAGCGACTCTTCCAGTTATAGAGAAAACTGGTGAATATTGCAAGCCGATGATTTCTGCGACGGGATATTCTATTAGTGCGCGAGCAAAGGGCGAGAAATTAGAAGCAACTATCAAGCTCCTGAAATATCTCACTTCAGAGAGTTCTCAGAGGCGTTTTGCCGTGGAGCATAAGTCATTTCCATCGCTGAAGACTCTTCAGGATGACCCATTTTTTACCGAGGATGCTGTTTTGCAGGTATCTGCCCGTCAGATAGAGGTGGGTATGCCGATGCCGGTGATTCCTGAGATGCGAGCTGCCTGGGATGCTATGAGACCGGCTCTGCAAAATGTGGTGGCAGGAGTGATGACGCCGGAAGCAGGTGCTGCTTATCAGCAGAAGCTGGCAAAAGAAAAGATATTCAGTATGTATGAAGATGAGGGATTGATCGAGACTTCCGGCGAGAAAGTGATGCGTTTTCTCCTTTATTTACTCGGTATTCTTCTGGGAATTTATCTCTGCTATGTATTTCTGTTCAGGTTCTTGAAAGAATTGATGAAAAATCCAAATTCGGTGATAACGCGAAATAATAGATTTGCCGTTGCGATGGTGCTTCCGGCTGCTATTTTAATGTTCGGGGTGGTACTATATCCATTTCTCTATAATATTGTGCTTTCTTTTTCTAATATGAGTATGACAAATATACATTCCTGGAGGGTAATTGGTATTGGGCAATACATCAAAGTATTTAGTGAGGCGATATTCTATTCTACATTATGGAAGACGGTGGTCTGGACGGTATCTAATGTATTCTTCCACGTAGTAGTGGGAGTATTTCTGGCAGTTTTGCTTAATAGAAAATTATGGGGAAAAGCAATTTTCCGAGTGATACTGATATTACCCTGGGCAATACCTCAATACATCGTGGCTCTAACCTGGCGTGGTATGTTCATGCAGGATTCCGGGGCGATTAATCTGATACTAAGACACGCAGGTATAGATGCCATAAACTGGTTAAGCGATCCTACTCTGGCTTTTCTCGCCTGCATTATCACTAATATCTGGCTGGGTATTCCGTTTATGATGATGATAGCCTTAGGAGGGTTGCAATCCATTCCACACGAATTGTATGAAGCCGCCAGGATTGATGGCGCAGGAAGCTGGGAACAATTCAAGCGGATAACCATGCCGCTATTAAAGCCGGTGATGATACCTGCAATCACTCTCGGTATTGTGTGGACTTTTAATAATCTCAACGTTATGTGGCTGATATCAAATGGGGGAGAGCCGGCAGACAGTACGCATATTCTGGTTACTTACGTTTATAGAGCAGCCTTTAATCTATATAGATACGGATATGCTGCAGCATTCAGTATGATCATTTTCATATTCCTGGCAATATTCAGCATTACGTTCATGAATAGATCAAAAATGACCGAGAAAGCATGAAGAGATTAAAGAAAGGAGAATAAGGGAGAAAAGATGCAAAATAAGACGACTATTTTTCAATATGTAATTATATATTTAATACTGTCAGTATTTGCCATAATGGCATTGTATCCTGTACTGCGTGTAGTATCTATTTCCTTGCGTCCGGGAAATAATCTATTATCGGAATCACTGGCAATCATACCCGAAGATGCCACACTTGAAAACTTTATGAAGCTTTTTACAGAAAAGCCTTTTTTATTGTGGCTTAGAAACAGTTTACTGGTCACTGCCGCGGTTACTATATTAGGTGTGGTAATGGCATCAACTGCTGGATATGCCTTTTCCAGATATGAGTTTCCCGGCAGGAAAGCTGGATTATTATCTTTATTGGTAACTCAGATGTTTCCTGCCACGATGCTGCTTTTGCCCTTATACATCATGATAGCCAAATTGCATCTGGTTAATTCCATGCTGGGTCTTATTGTAATGTACAGTGCGACAGCGCTGCCATTTTGTATCTGGATGATGAAGGGGTATTACGATACGATACCTTTTAGCCTTGAGGAATCCGCTTTAGTTGATGGAGCGGGTAGATTCAGGTCTTTTGCGACAATAATTCTGCCTTTGGCAGCCCCGGCATTAGTGATAACAGCCCTATTTTCATTTATGAGTGCCTGGAATGAATACATTGTGGCAGCTCAGGTTATGCTTGATGACAAACTTTTTACCCTGCCTGTGGGTTTGAAGAGCCTTCAGGGTAATATGACTACGGAATGGGGTATGTATGCAGCAGGTTCACTTGTAGTTAGCGTGCCGGTGGTGATCCTGTTTCTATCTTTAAGCAAGTGGCTGGTTTCAGGCTTGACCCTTGGCAGCGTGAAAGGGTGATGCCACTTTTGCTGAAAAAATAAGTGAGGTAATATATGATAAAATTACTCTGGTTAATAATTTTTCTTCCACTGCAACTTTTTGCAGTAACAGGACAAGATATCTCCAGCCGTTTTGTTCTCGATGGCATCAGCGCTGAATTTACCGTGGACGAATACGTATTGCGGGATTCTGCTGGAGCAAGTTTAGAGGGATCAACGGATTCCTATTGGGGAGAATATAATGATGTCCGCCAGATCAAGGTTACCTGGGATGCCACAAATCTTTATGTGGCTGTAGATGCCTGCTGTTGGGGTAACAATGTGATACTTTATTTTGATATCTATGATGATTATGGATTGCAGGATCAAAGCGATCTTAATACCTGGATGCGAAATTTTAAATTTTATAATATAAATCCGGATTTCTTTCTGGCAACCTGGGACACGAATACCAATCCTCAGTTCTGGAAATTGCGTGAAGGTCAGAGCAAGGTGGCGGATGAGATCAGCAGCGAAGATTATGCCGGATATGATACGGGTCAAATGGACAGGGCAATGGAAGCTGTGATACCATTTAGCACCCTGTATTACAGTGAAGCGAGAAACATGCAGGATTACCCGAGAATAAAGCTGGTGGCATTGATTACAGCAGGTGGCGATTATACCAGCGGACCAGATTGTGCCCCGGATAATCTGGGGGGTATGGCGCAGGATTCCGGGCAAACAGTGATAATAGATAATTATGCTGAGATACTGATTGATGCAGATGGTGACGGCTTGCCGGATACGGATGAAGTAGAGCCCTGGCAACGGGTAATATTTTTGGAACAGCCTCCTGTGAAAGCTACTCCGCTAAAAGTTACCAGGGTGGAATTCCCCGATGGAAAGGGCTTTAATCCCTATGAAGTAGACAGCATCAGAATCAGGTTCTTTACTAACCGGCTTACTAAGTATTTCGCTGACATCTATGATATGTCCGGCAGGAAAGTGGGAACGACAGAATTAATAGATAGTAATATAACTGAAAGTTATTATGATTATGAATGGAATGGCAGGAATGATTCCGGCAAGGCGGTTCCTTATGGAATATACATAGTGAGGATATATTCAGATTCCGGTGAGATAACTCGTAACGAAGCATTTGCTGTGATTAAATAGGAGAGCAGATGAAGAAAATATTAATAGTAATTTATATATTCATCATTCTGGGGCATTTATGTGGAGATTTCAGCGGTATGAATACTGGCACGCGTTCACTGGGGATGGGTAATGCCTATTCTGCAATGGGTGAAGGAGCTGAGAGCCTTTTTTATAACCCCGCCGGTACTGCCAACACACAGGAAAATCTGCTGAGTTTGTCATATCAGAACCATTTTGGTATCTCCGATCTTACCAATCTTAATATGGCAGCACTGGTTCCTGTTACTCATTATAACATAGGTCTGGCGATCCAGCGAGTTAATCTCCTTGACGTGTATAACGAGAATGTGATGTATCTAAATAGCAGCTATAAATTTAAGATGGCTCAAGCCAGCTTGAATCTTGGAATGAATTGCAGATATTATATGGTGTCGGGAGCAGAATCAGAGGTGGATATAACCAGTCCCTTTGATCTTGATCTTGGTATTCTTTACCATTACAAGGGTTTTAGAGCGGGTTACAGCAGCAGGAATATTCTCCGGCTTAAGGGAGAAGAAGATAACATCTTCAGTTCGCAATTACTTGGCTTGGCAGTTAATTGGGAGGAACTCTTAAATGTAGCAGCAGATTATGAGATTTCGGAAATAGATAATATCCTCAGGCTTGGCATAGAGCTTTGGTTTTATGAAACCTTTGCGCCACGCATCGGATTTGATGATGAATATTTAACAATGGGATTTGGTTTAAAATCAAGCTGGTGGAGCTTTGATTTTGCCTTAAAAACTCATGAAGAACTTGGCACCACTTATAGATTTGGCATAAATCTAAATTACAAGAGAAGCGGCTTATGAAGAAATTAACCGGATTTTTGTTTATTTTTTTATTGTTTTCCCATTTTTTAGGGAGTGCACCTATTTTGTTTGAGGGATATGTGGAAGGTCAATATGGCTCGGTATATGAAGCGGATGAATTTGATTGGAATATCTGGGATGCCAATATTATTTTCGAAGGCAGATTCAGCTCAAATCCCTATCCCGGGAGCGATGTGTATTTCAAATTTTATTCCGATAAGGATAATGATGAATATAAAAGCGGGAAATCTGCCTTAGCAGTTCTTACCGAGGGTCACGTGAGTTTCCGGCAGGAGAAGCAGATTTTGGGCTTTGAATCTATTCTATTCACTCGTGAGGGGGGTAGATACTGGCTGGATGGCAATATGCTTGATCTCCTGAATACGGGTCTGGTGAATAATGATGGCAATGGTCAGGGAGCACGTTTCGATTTTTGGGCACCGGCGTCGAGCATCACTTATGTGATTTCCGATTTCTCCTCAGGGAGTGGGGATGATATTCATCTGGCAAGGTTTCGTCAGAATCTATTTGATAATGATTTAAGGCTGGGTATCACATATCAGAGAAAAAATTATGCATCTTTAGAAGCCCGCGATTATAACCACTTGATAGCTGGAGACCTACGTTATCAGTATAAGAATTACTACCTTTCCTGGGAATTTGCCGGCACTGAGGTACCTTCTGAAGATGAAGTAAATGCCAAGCTCGATGAATATAAGTCTGATGGGGTATTTAGTAATATTTTCAAGCAGAATTACGCTTCAAAATTAGAATTATCAGGCTTTAAAGCCGGCAGCTATCATCTGGGTTACGTTTCTCTGACTCCCGGAGGTTTCTTCTATGGCGACGGCTACAGAAACTATATGGGAAACAACGATAGAAATAATTACGGCTGGTGGATCAATTCTCATTATCTGGTGCCTCAGCGTGCCATAACAATCACCTGCAATTATTCGGAAAGAGAAAAAATCGTGCCAGATACCCTGATGATAGAAGGAGAAGAGCTATTGAGCTATAATCCCGTGAAGAATCTTTATGCGGAAGTATATGTGGAATTCATAAATGGTTTCAAGTGGAAATTATACTTCAATAAGAAGGATGATATCTGGCAGGGGACGGATTATAAGCATTATGATCTTTTCACGGAACTGCAGGTGGAGAATAGATTGGCAAAGCTGCTCACACAGTTCAAGATCAAAGATATGGGTGAAAATGAGGAGAAACAGATCTGGGGTATAGAATGCAGCGTCAATCTCACAGAAAGATGGCGATTATTCACACGCGGCATGGTGGCAAATGATCGAGGAGGCTCCCGATTCAGCATGTTTGGCGAAGTGAGCTATAAGATCGGTGGCAATACAGAAGCTTATATACAATACGGTCCCAGTTGGTGGGGGCAGTATGGACTGGTCAATGATGATGGTTTTGCTTCTGGTGGTGAGATGAAAGAAGAAATAAAATTTATAGTTAAAAGCTGGTTCTAAAGAGCCGACTCAGGAGATATATATGAAAAAGATGCTATTTTTATTGGTTATCATACTTATCACGGGATTATTATATTCCAAGATAAGGGAGACGGATGAAGGAGTAGAATTTAGTATTGCAGCGCCGGGTGCCGGCTCAGTTTCAATTGCAGGAAGCTTTAACGGCTGGGATACTCAGGCAAATCCTCTGCAAAAAGAATCGGATGGCAGATGGAAGGTCGTGATCCCGCTTACTGAGGGTAGCCATACCTATAAATTAATAATCGATGGTAATTGGACAATAGATGCAGAAAATCCCAATACCGTTGATGATGGCTATGGCGGATCAAATTCATTTCTTGAAGTGTCTGGCAGTAAATCGGCTGTACCTGTTAGCGCAATCAGAAAAGCAGAACCTTCCAGTGTGAATCCCAAGGTATATTTTGATGGTCGCTACCACACAATAAATGATATGGAAAAAGGCGATAACAGCAGATATTCATTGGAGAAACCATATCATGACCTCAATCTTGGGATCAAAGTGAAACTTAATCCAAATATGGAAGCATATACTGTTTTGAATATCAATAATACTACCGAAGGCGTAGATATGTGGAAAACCCATTTAAATTACAAGCGGACATATCTGCAACTGCATGCGGATTATCTGATGATCAAGGCATTTGATAATACTGGTGAGATCAGTTTCGATGATCCTTTGCAGATTGTAGGTGGCGAGGGATATTATAAATATGATTTTGGCTATAACTATAGAGGTTTGCATTTTTTCACAGATAACACATTAATACCTGGTGCAAATAATCTACCGCTGGATTTTGAACTGGAGGCTTTCGGCTCAGATCGTCGGGGAGATGATGAGCGTGATATTTCTGCGGCACGCCTTAAAACCGGATATAATTTCAATTACGCCAATTTAGAAAACAGATTATCTTTAGGCGGTTCGATTTACAGCAGCAGAATCAATAATCAATATTCTCACAGTTTCAATGAAGAGCTTTCATACTCCGGTGGCATAATAGACAGCAATCCTGCCTGGGAAATTGATGCCCTGCTAAGAAGCAGCATCACTCAACCCTGGTGGAAAGGGTCAATGGATTTTTATCTAAGCTGTGAACATTTAAATTTTGAGAACAAAAAAGAATATAAAGATTTCGATGATTATGAATTTATTGTATCCGAATCACATATCTGGCAGGATGGTTCAATTGATCATCTTTACCTTAAAGTGGATTTCCCTGAAGCTTTCAGCTTTAAAATTGGCTATCAGAAAAATGAAATTAATCTCTACTACGAAGAATTTTCCGATTCAATTCTGGTTTTACCCTCTACTCTCATCAATGAAGCATTTCTTAAGAAATGGAAATTATTTTTTAATGCGGATTTTGATACTGAAGCATTCAAGGCAAATCTTGGTCTTTGCCGCTTCGAGACCGATTATCCCACTAGCGTGGCGTCCTGGAATGATTACTATCGCTTTATGGAGAAAACAGATGGAAATGGAAAATGGTATCAAGAGCACAGTGAGCTGTCTTTTGCTCAATATATGCTCTTAGGTTATGATAAAGGGCTGATTTGGAATTTGAATTTTGAATTCAATTTGCACAAGTTGGGAGTTCATTATACTGCTGATATTGCTCAGTATGATCTAGGTTGTAAGCCAGAATTGATAGAAAACACTCTGCGTTTGTATTATGATATTTCCAGGAATTGGCAGATCCGCACAGATACTCGACTGCCCTGGTATAACAGTGATTTTCTGGGTATAAAAACAGATATTGCAGAAGACACGGATATCTTTATTGCAAATTACACGGCACTTAGATACTACCTGAGCGATAATGTCTCTCTGGCATTGAGCTATGGCGTTAATCCCAGTAGGATAAATGCAATCACAGATGAATTTTATAATGGGGGCAGACGTGAATACCTGGATGAATACGGCAAACTTGATGATTATCTGCAGAGCACATATAATGGGTTTGGAGAAAAAATAAGAGCAGCAGAAGAGGCTCTGGCAAAAGATAATAGAATTTCACTGGAAGCAGTAATAAAATTCTAAGAGGTTATATTATGAAGAAAAATAAAATATTATTAGTAATGCTTATTATGATACTTATCTCTGCCTGTTCTATGAGCATTATAAAAAAAAGATTGCCCCCGCCGTATCCTGTTGCTGGAGGAATAAAGTTTCAGCATGAAGCACCTTCTGCCAGACAGGTCAATCTGGCAGGAAACTTTCCTGATAATCTCTGGGCAGGTACTGCTTCCAGCAGCGGCAGGTTTGATGATAGAATAGACCAGATGTTTGATGATGGCACCCATGGAGATGAAGTTGCTGGAGATGGTATTTATACCTTGGTGAAACACCTTAGCCCCGGAAGATACGAATACAAATATGTGATTGATAGAAACACCTGGGTTACCGATCCAAACGCCGTGGAAACCAATGATGATGGTTATGGCGGAAAAAATTCAATCGTGATTGTTAAATAGTGGAGGAAAGATGAGATTAATCAAATTTTTGAGTTTGAGTATTTTTATTATCCTGATAATAGCAGGATGTGAAGATAATACTAATACTGTTTTTGACCATAACGCCAGTTTGCAGGGGTATGTTACATTTCAAAATGGATCAACGGATACGTTATCTGCCGTGATCACGATCTCCAGAAATAATATGGAACTGGCAGAAACATACTCCGATATCACGGGCTATTACCTGGTGAATAATCTGGCATCTGGTGATTACTTTGTTTCTATTCAAGCTGAAGGATATGCCAATAGTCTCTTTATGATCAATCTGATTAACGATCAAACAACTACCGCAGATACTGTGAGGCTGGAAGGCATGGTAATCATGGAGTTTGCTACCCGTGAGATTGATGGAGTGATTGATGATGGCTGGATGCCTGTTTATACCCAGGATCACGAAAGCAGTTGGGGTGGTAATGATTTTGAGGCACTTTATCTCAGCTATGATGAAGAATATCTATATATTGCCGTCACAGGACAATTTTCTTCAAATGATAATACTGTGAGTATTTGCCTCGATAAGGATGGCAGCGGAGAAACGGGGATAAATGATTTTAGATTAGTTGCTGGCGGTGATATCGGTGGCAGAATCAAAAAAAATATTGATGCACCCGAAAGTTTTGGCGCAGATATAGCCTTTAATTCTGGCTGGGGGCTTACCGGAGAGGGCGTTGTTTCACTGCTAAACCCCTCTCAGGTTGATGAAGCTTTTCTGGAAGATGTCCAGATTTCTATGAATACTTCCACAATAGAATTTGCTGTTTCGCTGCAAGAGCTTTATGCTGGTTTATCACTATCTTCAATCTCACTGGTCGCCTATATTGGCGGCGGGGGAGATCAGTATTTCGCTAATGACGTTATCCCGCAGGGTGCTGGTGATTTTACCGGAACCTTTTATGAAGTATTTAAAATAGATTATTAAGTTTTTGGAGGAATAGATGAATAAGATATTGGTACATTTATTGATGGTTTTTTTGGTGGCTTCGCTGTCATCTTGTGCAGTTCTGGGAATGAGTGGAGCAGATAATGCAGAAAGCAAATCTTCAGCCGGGGCAAAAGGTGCGCCTGTGGTTTTTTCCTATGAAGACGCCGCCGCTACTTCTGTGAATATTGCCGGTGATTTTAATAGCTGGAACACTCAAAGTGATCCACTCACAAGAGAGGGAAATACTTGGAAAATTGCCCTTAAACTGGAGCCGGGCACTTATATGTATAAATTTGTGATTAATGGCAGCGATTGGAAAACAGACCCCAATAATCCCGATACGGCAGATGATGGGTATGGCGGAGAGAATTCACTGATAAAAGTTGATGGCAGCAAAGCACCCGCTGTAACCGAATCTCAGGAAAAATTTCAGCAAACAGGTTATGAAGGTGATATACCCGTCACATTTAACTATCAACCGCTTACAGGTGGAAAGAAGAAGGTTTTTTTAGCTGGAGATTTTAATAATTGGTCTGCTAGTGCTACTCCTATGGTAGAAAAAGATGGGATTTATAATGCTACTCTCAATCTAAAGATTGGCAAATATGCCTATAAATTTGTTGTCGATGGCAATTGGATATCTGATGAAAATGCCGATGAATTTGTGGGAGATGGTTATGGAGGACAAAATTCTATTATTTTTGTGGGCGATAAAAAAGATATTGATGCTCTGCGAATGGTAGTTTTTAAATATAAGCCGGCAGGGACTATCAAAGAAGTATACTTGGCTGGCTCGATGAATGACTGGAACCAAAAAGCGGACAAAATGAGCGATGCCGATGGTGATGGGGTATTTGAGATCACCAAGCTCCTAAGAAGCGGAGATTATTCCTATAAATTTGTGGTTGATGGAATGAATTGGATTACTGATAATAGTGCTGAAAATTTCGAGGATGATGGCTTTGGCGGCAGAAATTCCATTATTACGATCGATGAAAGCTATCCTGCCGTCGTAATTAACCGGGGGGATGGTGAATTTTTGCAGTATGGCTTGCCCTATGGTCAATCTATAGAAATTATAAATCCTCTGAATTCAAAGCTTATAGAATTTAAAGCGAGAACTCATATAAATGATCTGGAAGATGTTCTGCTGATGATTGATGATCAAGCTTTCGATATGCAGATGCTAAGCTATGATAACAGTTATGAATACTACCGCTATAATTATGAATTATTACCGGAACAAAATGAATTTGATTATGCCTTTATCTATAGAGATGGGGAAGAAACCTGGTATATGACTCATAATGGCTTTAGCAAAGAAAAATATGTATTTTATTATTCTCCAGACGTAATAGAACCATTTTTTACTCCAGATTGGGTAAAAGATGGCATAGTGTATCAGATATTCCCGGAACGCTTTGCCAATGGTGACAAATCCAATGACCCGGATTTTTCAGAATGGTATTATGAGGGCGTTAAAGAACCTCCTGAAAGAGGGAAATTATTACCAAAATATACTCCCTATTATCACTTGATAGAAGATTGGTACGATGTAGAGGGTTTAACGAAGAGTCCTTATCATGCCCCGGACCAAGATGGATATCAGCCGGAATACAACAGCTTTTATGGTGGGGATATCTCAGGTATTCACCAGAATTTGAAATACCTTATCGAATTAGGCGTCACAATTATCTATTTCAATCCACTGTTTCAAGCAAAATCTAATCATAAATATGATGCGGCGGATTATATGAAAATAGACCCTCACTTCGGGACAAATGCGGAATTTAAGGATTTTGTAGCAGATTGTCATAAAAATGGCATCAGGGTAATATTAGATGTTGCTTTCAATCATACCGGTGAAACATTCTGGGCGTTTCAAGACATAGCAGAGAATTGTGAAGCTTCACCTTATTGGGACTGGTATGAATGGAAAAAGTGTCCTTTGCCGGAATCTGGAAATTATAATCCCAGTGATTACTATGAATGCTGGTGGGGATTTGGCGAAATGCCAAACCTTAATTTTGACCTGAAACTTGCCAATCCCGAAGAAAACAGCATAAAGGATATTTCACAAGCTCAGCCAAATTGGGATGTTGTTAACTATGTGCTGGATGTTGCCGAATTTTGGATCAGCGAAATGGACCTTGATGGTTTCCGCCTGGATGTTCCCAATGAGGTGCCATTCTGGTTTTGGAAACTTTTCCGGGAAAAGGTAAAATCGCTGAAGCCCGATGCCTGGCTGGTGGGCGAGATCTGGAGCAATGCCATAGATTGGGTTAATAATGATTACTTTGATTCTGTGATGAATTATGCTTATTTCAAAGACCCGGTGCAAAGATTCTTTAATATGAGGCAATCAAGTGCTCAAACTTTTGATAGAGACCTCAAGCCTGGAAGACTTAATTATCCTACTCAATCGGCACAAACCATGATGAACCTTATAGATAGCCATGATACATTCCGTTACCTTGAAACTGCCGGAGGCGATATTTCCACCCTGAGAATGGCTGCTCTTTTTCAGATGACCTATGTGGGAGCTCCGCATATCTGGTATGGCGATGAAATTGCTATGATGGGAAAACATGATCCTGATTGCCGACGCCCCTTTTACTGGAAATTCCGAAGTGAGCCTGAAAGAGTGAATCTATTGAACTATTACCGCAGACTTATTCAGATCAGAAAGGATAATATTGCTCTGCGACGAGGCAATTTTAGAACTTTACTCACAGATGGTATGACCTATGCCTTTGCCCGTGAATTTGAAGATGAAAAGGTTATTGTAGTTATCAATAATGACAGCAGAGAAAATTTGATAGAAATCCAAACCGATATTGGTATGAGGTCACTCATAGACCAGATTAGCGGTGATAATTTCCAGATCAATAACGGGGTGATCACTATTGAGGCAATGCCATATACAGGCTATATACTCAAATAAAGGAGCAGCAATGGCGCAAGTTATCCTAAAAAAAATAAATAAGGTTTACCCCCCTGATGTTCACGTGGTAAAAGATGTAAGCCTGATGATTGAAGATAAAGAATTTATGGTGCTGGTTGGTCCATCAGGTTGTGGAAAATCTACCACTCTGCGAATGATCGCAGGTCTTGAAGAAATCACTTCTGGCGAAATTGTTATTGGCGATCGGGTTGTTAATGATCTGCAACCAAAAGACCGCGATATTGCCATGGTTTTTCAAAACTATGCTCTCTATCCACACATGTCTGTATATGATAATATGGCTTATGGATTAAAATTGCGTAAAATGCCAAAAGAACTGATTGATGATCAGGTTCATAAAACTGCTGAAATTCTGGGATTAATGGATTATCTGGATCGCAAACCAAAGCATCTATCAGGTGGACAGCGGCAAAGAGTAGCTTTGGGTCGTGCTATTGTGAGAAAACCTCAGGTTTTTCTTTTTGATGAACCTCTTTCTAATCTTGATGCCAAATTGAGAATACAGATGCGTGCTGAACTGATAAAATTGCATAAAAAGCTCGATACCACTATCATCTATGTCACTCACGATCAGGTGGAAGCTATGACCATGGGAGATCGTATCACAGTCCTGAACGATGGCGTTATCCACCAGGTGGATACACCACTCAATCTATATGACCATCCCCGCAATATGTTTGTTGCAGAATTTATTGGCAGTCCATCTATGAACATGATCAAAGGTTATATTTTAGATGATGCCGGATTGAGATTCAAGGCGGAAGGAATAAATATTGCGGTGCCAGAAGAATATATTGCGAATTTAAAACCATATATTGGAAAACCTGTTATCATGGGTGTGAGGCCCGAGAACATTGTGGTGCAGGATGATGCCTTAACTAATGCTGTTGTAGAAGTGGTAGAACCTATGGGAAATGAGATTATTGTTTATCTTGCTATCGGAGATAATCATGTTCTGATGCGGCTTGAAGAAAGACTCCCGCTCAAGCATGATGATATTGTGCATATTCATTTCAAACCCGCTCACCAGCATTATTTCGATCCGGAATCGCAGGAATGCATTAATTACAAACTTCACGCATCCAAGTGATTCTGCCTATTCTATAATCAGTTTTTCCAGCGGAAGCTTGGGGACGTGATGAATCTGTTTTTCGTCACGCCAATATCTGATGTTATCATCAGATGCGGTATCTATCTGCACAGTTTCCAGTGGTTTGCCCAGGGTTATCACCAGCTCTACTTCATATTCATCTGGCAATTTTAGATGTTTATGCAGTAAGGGACGATCTACTGAGCCAAACATACAGCCGCCCAAACCTCTTTCAATTGCCCCCAGTAATATGCTTTGGCAGGCTATCCCTGTATCATGCCCGATATAGGAAAATGTACCCACAGGCTTGATTATCACTATACTGGCTGTAGGCTGCTCATCTGGCTTTGGCCCATGCCAATCCGTGAGATAGCCTGCCCATTTAAGTGTGGATAAAACGAGGTTTGTTTCGTGTGGGGTAGATACAAGCACAAATCTCAATAATTGCCGGTTAGATGCAGAGGCAGACAATCTGGCAAGCTCTACAAGTTCCCTTAGTGTCTCATAAGAAATTTTACAGGTATTATCATAACGTCTGTAACTCCGATTTTTTGCGATTAAATCCTTAATCATATTCACCTCATTCTCAGTCACAATCTTTAAGCTCTTTATAGTTTTCTATTATATCAGAAAGCACAAAATCTGCTTTTATAAGTTTATATATTGCCTCGTGCAGTCTGGATAAAGCTTCCTGCAAAACCTCGCGTGAACAGGCAAAATTCAGCCTCATAAATCCTGCTCCTTCCGAACCATATTTGGTGCCATTATCAAGTCCCAGTCCGGCAGCAAAAACTAAAAAGCACTGCAATTCATTTTGTGAAAGTCCAAGCTCTCTAAAATCTAACCAGGCAAGATAAGTGCCTTCCGGAATATTGGTCTTGATGAGGGGCAGTTTTTCTCTAATAAATGACGCAAAATGATCTCGGTTTGATCTTAAATAAGACAAAACATCTTTTAGCCAGGGTTCTGCAGCTTGATAGGCAGCCATAAATGCCTGGATGCCAAAAATATTTGCTGCCTGCAGATGATGAGAGCTAAAAGTATTGCAGACACTATCACGCAGGGCTTTATTTTCAATAATAATAAGGCTGTTACATAAGCCGGAAACATTGAAAGTTTTTCCGGGAGACATACAGGTGATAGTGATATCGGAAGCTTTTTTTGAGATGGAAGCAAGAGGAACATGATTATACGGTGGGTATATGAGATCAGAATGAATTTCATCTGAAATAATTATAGTCCCATATTTTTGGCAGATAGAGACAAGTTTTTCTAATTCTTCCCGCTGCCATACTCTGCCCACCGGATTATGCGGCGAGCAAAAGATCAATAGCTTTATTCCCGCAGCCAGCTTATTCTCAAAATCTGCATAATCCATCTTAAAATAGCTGTCTTCATTTAATAATGGAGAAGTAATTATCTTTCTATCTGTCTCGGTAATTACGGCATGAAACTGGCTGTAAACCGGTGTGAATATCAATATCTGGTCTCCTGGCTTGGTGAGCGTGCGGATGATCATATTAATAGAGGTAACCACGCTGGTGCTGTCTATAAGCCAATGTCTGTCAATCAGCCAGTTATTGCGTTTTCTCTGCCAGGCAATAAAACCTTCATAATATTGGTCATCACGGAACGTGTAACCATAGAGCGGATGAATTGCTCGCTCTATGATGCTGTCTTCTATCACTTCTGCCGTGGGAAGATCCATATCTGCCACCCACATTGATATCACGTCGCCCTTGCCGTAAATTTCCTCATTTTTATCCCATTTATAGCAATTCGTGTTTTTTCGGTTATATACTTTAGCAAAGTCTCTTGGCATACTTACCTCTTGTTTAATAGCCATCAGGATTTTTTGATTGCCAATTCCACATGTCCTGGCACATCTCGCTTATCCCTCGCTCTGCTTTCCAGTTCAATTCCGCATTTGCCCGAGATGGATCTGCATAAATAGAAGCAATATCACCGGTTCTGCGTCCCGTTATCTCATAAGGGATAATCACATTTGATACCTTTTGGAAGGCTTCTATTACCTCAAGTACACTGTAACCCTTGCCCGTGCCCAGGTTATATGTGACCACTCCCGGTGATTTCCTTAGTTTCTCAAGTGCTTTCAGGTGACCCGATGCCAGGTCTGTTACATGAATATAATCGCGAATTCCTGTGCCATCGCTTGTAGGATAATCGTTGCCAAACACTTTTAGTTTTTTTAGCTTGCCAATTGCTACCTGAGCAATATAGGGCAGCAGGTTATTGGGAATGCCATGGGGGTCTTCTCCGATATCTCCACTGGGGTGAGCTCCTATAGGATTAAAGTATCTTAGCAGAGCAATATTCCAGGCATTATCAGAAACATAAAGGTCTTTTAGAATTTCCTCTATCATCAGCTTAGTGCGGCCATAGGGGTTTGTAGGATTTGTAGGGAAATTTTCTAATATCGGCACTTTATGCGGATTGCCATAAACCGTAGCAGAAGATGAAAATACAAAATTTTTAACATCGTAATCCTGCATTACTTCCAAAAGATTAACAGTCCCCACAATGTTATTGTGATAATACCAGAGAGGTATTTCCACAGATTCTCCCACTGCTTTTAAACCGGCAAAATGGATAACGGCTTCATATTTTTTGCGGGAAAATATCCTCTGTAAAGCAGCTTTATCCAGCAAGTCGTCTTCATAAAACTCAATTTTTCTTCCAGCAAGCTTTTCTATCCTTCTCACAGCTTCTTCTTTACTGTTTTTCAGGTTATCAATAATTGTCACCTCATACCCAGCCAGAAGAAATTCCAGTGACGTGTGGCTGCCTATATATCCCGCACCGCCGGTGATGAGAATATTCATGCCTCCTCCTGCAGATCAAATGCTTTATGTAGTATATTCAAAGATACTATCTCATCTTCCTGTCTCACCAGACATGAAATAGTTGAATACGAATCTGTAGCCAGTTCGATCCTGATATTATTTTCTTCCAGTCTTTTACAAAGTTTTGCCATCACTCCAGGCTGTCCTGTCATACCGCTACCTGTAATGGTAATCTTGCAATACACCTTCCGCATGATGTATTCATACGAAAGCTTACCAAGCAATTGCTTTACTGACAATTCTTTTTCCAGATCAATCACAAATGATACCTGATTGCTGCTTACCGTAATAAAATCCAGACTTATTCCTGCTCGGGCAAAATGAGAAAATATCTCACCCAGACTATGCTCTGGTGCTGTAGGTAATGTTATCAGGATCAATTTATCTCTGGAAGTAATCGCTGTTACAAGGTTTTCTGATTTGCAGGGCTGGACGCAGGTCCCGTGCCTGCCGGTTAAAGCGTCACCTAAAAATAGTGGAATATTGTGATCTGATAATTGACTGATGGCAGGATTATGAATAATTTTTGCTCCACTTCCTGTTAGCTCTGCTATTTCATAATAATCCAAATTATTTATCAGCCTCGCCTCATCCACCTTGGCGGGATCTGCACTGAATATACCCGCCACGTCTTTGTATAATTCCAGACGCTCTGCCTGCAATGCCCTGGTGATCAAAGCCGCTGTGGTATCACTGCCCCCCCTACCCAAAGTAGTGATCTCTCCTTGAAAAGAAATACCTTGAAATCCACAAATTACCGGGACTTTTTCTTTATCAAGTAAATTTTTTATATTGCTGATATTTATCTCTTCCACCTGGGACTGTGTGAATCTATCATCAGTGATTAGACCGGCTTGCCAGCCTGTGAGAGCTTCTGCAGGAATGCCATCACGCAAAAGTTCTTCTGCCAGTACTGCTGCACTAATCATTTCACCACAACTGGCAATCAGGGCAATATGACGCTCACTGCTTTCACTGGGCAAAAGCTCAATGAGTGTATCGGTGGAATAGGAATCGCCTCTTCTGCCTTGGGCTGAGACTACAATAACCGGCTGATATCCTTCATTTAACCGGGTTCTGATGATTTTTATCACTTTGCGGCGTTTATTGCCACCATCAAGCGAATTTCCTCCGAATTTTAATACTACAATTTTCATAACAAGTCTTTCCGTATTAGGTATTCTGCTATCTGAACCGCATTAAGTGCTGCTCCCTTCCGCAGGTTGTTTGATACTATCCAAAGGCTTATCCAGTTTTCTCCCAGAAGATCCTGCCTGATTCTGCCTACTAAGGTATTATCATTATCTATAATGTCCAGAGATGTGGGGTAGAGGCTTTGATCAGTATTATCTATTACAGTAATATTTGGTACTTCAGATAATACTTCTCTCACTATCTGCGGGGTGATATTATGGGAAAATTCCAGAACCACTGCCTCCGAATGCCCATACAAAACAGGTACCCTCGCTGCTGTAGCAGTAATTTTTAAATTTTCTGCTTCCAGAATTTTTCTGGTCTCCAGCACTATCTTCATCTCTTCACCAGTGTATCCGTTGGGTAAAAATGTATCTATTTGAGGTATTATGTTGCCGGCTATCTGTTGAGAAAAATGTTTTACTATCGGTAGTGAGCCCTCTGCCAGGCTTTTGTTTTGTTCATTTAATTCGTCAATGCCCTTATATCCGGCACCGGAGACAGATTGATAGGTAGATACGATAACTTTTTGCAAGCCAAAAGCCAGATGTAGAGGGGATAGCACCTGTACGAGCTGGATAGTGGAGCAATTTGGATTGCCAATCAATTTTTTATGATGATAAAGTTTTGCCGAATTCACTTCAGGTACTACCAGCGGAACATTATCATCCAATCGAAAAGCACTGCTGTTATCGATAAAGGTCACGTTATTTTCTCCAGCGATTGCTGCCCATCTCTTGCTCACTTCCGAGCCGGCACTTGCCAGACAGATATCAATACCAAAAAAACTGGATTCCTTCACTTCCTCTACGATAAATTTCCTGCCACTGCATTCAAGCTTGATACCGGCAGAGCGATTGCTTGCCAGAAGCCTCAGTTCATTATACGGCAATTCTAATTCATGAATAATCTTGAGCATCTCTCTGCCTACTGCTCCAGTTGCCCCCAGAATTGCCAGATTTATTTTTCTATTTCCGGTTTTTTTCATCTGCGTCTGCCCCTTTGCTCCTCGCAAACGCCTATCATCACACCTATTATTGGATACATTAGATATATGCAGCCGATATTCAGCGAATATTCATAAAGATGAATTTCTACTATCGCGAGATAATAAAACCCCGCAGAAAAAAAACTAATTAAAAACCAGAAAATCCCAATAGATGCGCCAGACCACATTGTGATCTTATGCCGTTTTCGTAAATATCCACTCATCACATTATTACTAAGCTCTATCAGCATAATGGAAGCACAAAGAAGATAAATGATAAAATGGATACCAGAAGGTAATTCGGGGAAAAGGAAAACATTGAAAAAAAATGGTATTGCCCAGGCTATAAGCCCAGTAAAGATTACTTTTATCCAATTCATAATTTTTTGTTTCGCAAAATAAATATTGGGTGGGTTGCCCCACCCCAATACTTATTTATAATTCCTGCATTTCTTCTTTTATAGCAATCGCAAGACGTTTCACACCTTCGCAAATCTGTTCTTTGGTTGAATAAGAGAAATTTATTCGCATGGTATTCTTGCCGGAACCATCACAATGAAATACATCACCTGTTACAAAGGCAACTTTGTAATTTATTGCCCGGGTGAATAGCTTTGCGGCATCCATTCCTTTTGGCAGATATAAAAAGAGGAATAATCCCCCTTCCGGCTTTGTCCAGGTCACCCCTTCAGGCATATAATCATCAAAACATTTCATCATCAAAGTCTTCTTCTCTTTATACATTGCGATAGTCTTTTTCAGGTTCTGCTCAAAATAACCCTTCGATAAATATAAGGCTGCTATTTTCTGTACAAATGGCGGAGTGCAAAGATCAGTAGCTTGCTTGCCTACTACGAATTTATCTACGATGGCAGGATCTGCTATTATCCAGCCAATTCTGAAGCCTGGGACAAATATCTTGGAAAATGTTCCCATCGTGATCACTTGCCCCCGTCCATCAAGAACATAAAGTGAGGTTTGATGCTCTCCTTCAAATCGCAGCTCTTTGTATGGACTGTCTTCTACTATTAATAAATCAAATTCATGTGCCAGTTCAATGATTTCCTTCCTCCTGAAATTTGGCATCGTTACACCGGCAGGATTCTGAAAATCAGGAATAATATATACAAATTTGGGCTTCTTGTCCTCAGAAGCAAGTCTCTCAAGCACCTCACGCAAACGATCAGAACGCATGCCATGCTCATCAAATTCTATGCCTATCATTTTCGCACCATAAGAACTAAAGGCACTCAACCCCCCTAAATAAGAGGGAAGTCCACATATCGCTATATCGCCCGGATTTAGAAATATCTTGGCTAATAAATCTAATCCCTGCTGACTTGCAGTGGTGATAACCAGGTTATTGATATCTATATCAAAACCCTGTTTCTTATAAATTTTCACCAATTCTTCTCTCAATGACGCATCTCCCTCTGTAGCCCCATATTGAAGAGCCCTCTCGGCATCATTCTCCAGCACTTCCATCACGATTTCTTTCAATTGCTCAACGGGAAATGTGTCCGGCGAAGGCAATCCACCGGCAAACGAAATGATATCAGGACGATTGGTGAGCTTTAATAGCTCTCGAATCGCTGATCGCTTCATCCCCTGAATATTCCTTGATAGTATGGATTGAAGATCTTTGATCATGATATCCTCCTTTTTTTATTTTTTATTAACTATTAATATATTCAAATAACCAATATCTCTCAATCTGAGATACCACGTCTTTATATAAAGAATCATTGATTTTTACGTCAAGTTTATGTTGCTTATTTTTTTGGTCATAAATCTCATCATGGATTATACTGTTCTCTCGTACGTATTTCAATAGCGATGATAATTCTTCTGGTATAGTTAGTTGTCTAATAGTATGCTGACATGATATAAAGAATCTTATCTTGTCTATCAGATCAGTAAGCCCTGTCTTCTCTTTTACAGAAATAAATACACTGTCAGGATATGATTCTCGCAATTGCTTCCTCAAAAAAGCATATGATCTCCCCTGAATAAGGTCAATTTTATTAAAAACCAATAATACATTCTTATCGTCTGCACCAAGTCCTTGAAGTACGTGTTTGACTGATGTTATCATTTCTGAGATGTTCCCACAGGTGATATCTACTATATGGAGAAGCAAATCAGCTTTCTGAACGTCCATCAGGGTGGAATTAAATGATTCGATCAGGTTGTGCGGTAATTTATTGATAAAGCCAATTGTATCCGAAATCACAAATTCTTCACCCTCAGATAGTACTACCCGGCTTGATTTGGCATCAAGCGTGGCAAATAACTTATTTGCCGTATAAGCATTTTTATTGGTCAGTAAATTAAAGACAGATGATTTTCCAGCATTTGTGTAGCCCACAATCGATATGTTTAATGCCAAATCACGGTTTTTACGTTTGACCTCAGCCGTTTTTCTGATCTCGATAAGACGCCTCTGAAGAACGGCTATGCGAAATTTTATCTCACGCCTGTCTGTTTCTATCTGTTTCTCTCCCGGACCCCTGAAACCTATTCCACCCTGAATCCTGGAAAGATGTTTCCAACGATTTTTCAAGCGGGAATAACTGTATTCCAGTTGCGCCAGTTCTACCTGCAATTTTGCCTGCTTTGTTCGTGCGTGTGAGGCAAATATATCTAAGATCAGCTCCGTGCGGTCGACAACATTGCACTTTGTGAGATTGGCAATATTCCTCGCTTGTGATGGCGTTAGCTCCTCATTAAATATCAAAGTGCTCACCTGCATTTCTTTGGCAGATCGCATGATCTCAGCTAATTTACCCGAACCCGCATAGGTGGCTGAGAAGGGCTGCCTGAGACGCTGATAAAATTTTCCTTTCACGCTCACTTTGGCTGTTCTTGCCAATTGATGCAATTCTTCAAAAGATTTCATAAAATGCTCTTCGCCTTCGTCCTGGTGCCATACTCCTATGATAAAGGCACGTATTGAGGGGACTTCTATCCTGATCGTATTCTTCTCCTGAATGCTTTTTTTACCTAAGTTTCATATACTAACACTTTTTTATTCTTCGCTCGCCAATCTGCATATTCTCGCTTTATCTCCATCATCCAGAGTGTCTTTCTATCATCATTCTCAAAGGTGACTATATCCATAAAATGCATTTTGCCATCTTTGCCTTTAAAGCTCTTCTGTGGAAGTTCCACATCTATCTGACCACTGCGATTCAGGATAGTTACCTCGTTCAAGAATATTCCATCTTTTATCTCTAAAACTGCCCGTGCTTCCACAATGCCGGAAGATACGTCGCGAAATTTGATTTTCATAACCGCCTCTTCTTTCTTATAATGATCCCAAAATAAAGATTATTATCACCACTTGTCCAGATAATTTTATCTTGTTGTATTCTGGTATATGGTTTCATGGTACTGTCCAATATCTTTTAGCATATCAGAAAACCACTTCTGATTTACATCAAAGGGCTTGCCGCCTCTTATTCTGCCAAATTCTATGCAGCGCATGCTGTTATCTGCTTCATCTATTCCCACCACGCCGCTTTGACCATTAAGGCCAAAGGTTACTGCCTGATCCGCAGTTCGCAAAATCAGCTCAAGATCCTGGCGGTTTGGTGCTGCAGACCTCGCAAAATAACCGCTCTTTTGCACCAGCACCTTATCTGCATCTAATTCATTCTTCAATCTCCTGGCAAACCATTGTCCAGGATTTATCTCATCTAATCGCACATGGTGAAAGGCATCCCGCGGAACTTCCTGACCCATAGCTTCCATCTCGGTAACTATAGTCTCTTCGCCGGCTCCCTCAGATAAAAAAATATTCACGCAGTCATATTCATCCATAATTGCCCGTAATCGCTTGACCTCATTACTAAAATCTATCAATAATTCCGGTATATAAATGGCGTGAATATCCCAGCGTTTTTTAGTTAAACTCTTGATCAAAGGGTAAAATGTCTTTTGATCAAGTTTTTGCCTGTAAAGATTTGCTGAATATGCTGTGAGCCAGCCACAACGCCTGCCCATCACTTCGTGGATAATCAAATGCCGGCTGCTGGTTGTATTCTCATTGGCAATGTTTTCAAAAAATCTGGCTGTGTGCTCCGCTGCTGTCCAGGCACCCAAAGTCTGCTTGATTGGAAATACATCATTATCCACAGTTTTTGGAATACCTACCACAGTGAGTTCATAATCATTTTGCTCAAGATATGCTGCCAGTTCCGATGCTGCCACATTTGTGTCATCACCACCTATGGTATGCAGAATAGTTATTCCGTCTTCGCGAAGCCTGTTTGCTGCCACTTCCAGAGGATTCTCGCCAGGTTTTATATAGCCTTTCTTCAGGCAATCTTTCACATTGGAAAGCTTCACTCGGCTGCTTCCCAATACGCTGCCACCAAAACCATAAAGCATCTCTGCTACATGTAGAAATGATTTGCTCAATTCCAGCTTTGTATCTGTTAATAAACCTCTGTAACCATATTGATAACCTATTATCTCTATATCTGGTACATGCTTCGTATATTGCCTGATCAGGCGACCTATAGTCGATGAAAGACACGGTGCCAAGCCACCTCCGGTTAATATCCCCACTTTCACTTTCTGCATTATACCTCCAAAATTTATACTATGACTTCCAATTTTATTTTCTCCCCATTATAAGCAAGAAATATTATCTGCATCACTATCACTTTCCGCTTCGCCTAAACATATCCCTATCCCTTTTGCCGCATGGATCAATGCCGAATCCAGGCTCACATAATTATATTTGCTTATCGCATCCAATATCGGCACGCTCACTATTTCAGGAAATTTATAGGATACCATCCTGCCAAAATCACCGGCAAGCACCATCTCAAAAGCCTTCACGCCAAAACTGGAAGCCAGTATCCTGTCAAAAGCAATAGGGATGCCACCTCTTTGAAGATGACCAAGCACAGATACGCGAATATCTGCCGACACACCTGCTGACTTGAGCTCAAAAGCCAATCTGTGTCCTGCTCCGCTTAATTGAAAATTCCCATATCCCGGTTCCTTGGGCTGATAGCCAGAAACTTCTCCACCAAACGGTTTGGCTCCTTCCGATATCACAATCACAGCAAATCCTGATCTGCCATCAGACCTCTTTTCCAGCATTTTTACCAGATTCTTTATGTGATAGGGTATCTCAGGTATCAGGCAGGCTTCCGCTCCACCGGCAAGTGCTGCATTCAAGGCAATCCAGCCCGCACCCCTGCCCATCACCTCAAGTATGAATATGCGATGATGACTCTCGGCAGTTGTCACCAGCTTATCAACCGCCTGCGTAGCAGTTTCCACCGCTGTCTGATAGCCAAATGTCATATCGGTTGATGATAGATCATTATCTATCGTCTTGGGAACGCCTATGATATTCACTCCCTTTTTAAATAGCTTATATGAAATATCTTGAGAACCATCACCACCAATATTTATCACTGCCCTAATATTTAATTCCCTCATTGTCTCTATCATCTCATCCGAACGGTCGGTTATTTCCCAATCACCATTCTCATTTTGTTGAGGATAGTTAAAAGGTCCACCTTTGTTCGTTGTGCCTATGATCGTGCCACCTTTGAAATGTATCCCTGCCGTTATTGCATTATCAAGCTTGATCAATCTCAAAGGAGATTCCAGTAAGCCATTAAAGGCGTTATAACTACCCCAGATTTCCCAGTCTGTCTCCCTGTCAGCCCGCTTTACTATCGCCCTGATCACCGCATTAAGCCCGGGACAATCTCCTCCGCCTGTAACTACCAGACATTTTTTCTTCATCTTTATTCTCCTAATATTTTCCCAAGTTTATCTCATATTGCGATACCGGTCTATAGCTCCTTCTGTGAACCCCAGTGATGCCATGTTCCATTATCGCTGCCAGATGCTCTCTCGTGCCATAACCCTTATTACGGGCAAAACCATAATGGGGGTATATTTTGTCCAATCCTGTCATTATATCATCTCGGCATACTTTTGCCAATATGGATGCCGCTGCGATGGCTGATACCTTATGATCACCCTTGATAATTGACTCGCTATCCGAATCTTGCCAAACTTCTGGCAGTACGTTGCCATCAATCAAAAGATATCCCCGATCACCTAAATCCTCATAAGCCCGCACCATCCCCTTCATTGTGCAACCGAGTATATTTAATGTGTCTATCTCTTCTACTTCGCAAATAATTATGCTGTAATCTGTTACATTTGCCAGTATCTGCGGGTAGAGCACTCGCCTCAATTTGTCACTCAGTTTTTTGGAATCATCCAGTCCCCTTAATGTAAAACCACTTCGCACGGTAACAGCAGCTACCACCAAAGGTCCTGCCAGCGGTCCCCGTCCCGCTTCGTCTATGCCGGTTATCTTTCCATGATCTGCATAATATTGCCGGTCAAGCTCAAGCATTACACTTCTCTACTACAAAAAAAAGCCTGTCATAGATATCGTCCGCCATGGAATATTCTTCGGGTCTAACGCGGAATTTCCTGCCGTTTGCCAGCCGGTATATCCCCAGTAACTTATAACACGATTTCTCGACCACTTCCAGAATCTCTACCAGCCTGTATATCCGTTGCCTGTGTTTCTCATCAAAACGCCTGTAATGCTCCCCGTCCTGCAGAAAAAAAGTGATCTGATTCCTCTGGAACCTGCTGTGCTCATCATAATCACTCGTATAGATCAAGTAACCATCCTTGGAATCTTCTATATCAATAAAACCATTAAAGTATTCCATACAGTTATGATGGGTGGAGATATCAAAGATAAATAAACCCTCGCCCTTTAAACCTCTCTCTGTATTTGTTAGCAGTATTTCTAAATCAACCGGGTCTGTTAAATAGTTTATGCTGTCAAAGAGTAGTAATATGAGATCATATTTGTCCGCATCCAGAGGATCAAGCATATTGGACTGGCTGTAATTTGCAGGAAATGGCTTGCTCCTCGCTATCTCAAGCATATCCTCCGATATGTCCGTGGCATCCACATTAAATCCCCTGCGAACCAGCAAGCTCGATATGTTACCCGTCCCGCATCCTAATTCTAATATCCTTTTCGGACTGCTACCCTTGCTGTGACTGTAGCAACCCAGTATCAGCTTCACCCATTCCTCATATTCCACATGTGCCATATACTTATCATAGAACCTGGCAAATACACTGTATATACTCTTTTCCATTAACACCTCTCTGTGCTATTATCACAGATGTTTTCTTTATGTAAAGCATTTTCTGCAACACTTCTTTTTTTTATCCGAAAAATCACTTCATGGATTACGGGATTACTGATTGATATGCCTATTCTTCTTCACCAGTGAAATGTTTTCTGCTTGTTTATCATCAGGATATTTTTAGAATAAACCAAAATTTATTCTTGACAGAATTCTGCAGCTCCTGCTTTTGGGACTTCAAGTATGCAGCGGGAATAGCTCAGTGGTAGAGCGCAACCTTGCCAAGGT
>CAZRXY010000051.1:0-9502 GCA_964604155.1 uncultured Candidatus Cloacimonadota bacterium
ATAATGATCAAGTAAACAATTAGTCGTCACCATTGCGAAGGTCTAAAGACCATTCGCAAGGTAACTTAGATTGTTGATAACCTCCCAATTGAGACCTCCCGGAGATGCGTTAGCACTCCGGGATGGTCGACCAAGGTCAATACAACCTAATTCATTTTTTCCCAGTTAATTAGAACTTCGACAAATTCAAAAAAACAGGGGGATGCCAGTTTGCTTATAACCCGCTCTCATAACCACAATATCCTCAGAACAAACCCCGACCAAACACATCCCCTCCGGACACACCGTGGTGTGTTTGGAGGGAGAGGGATATCCCTTTCTGTACCCTTATAAAACAAAGCAGTAACAACAGGAATATTGACAAAAGAAGCAACTTTGTAAATTTACCTTTATGGAAATGATCAGGAGATGAGTATGAAGATACTGGTTACGGGGGGAGCGGGTTTTATAGGTTCGCATCTGGTGGAAGCATTGCTTTTGGCAGGTCATTTTGTAGATAATATGGATAATTTTTCGGATTATTATTCGCCTGAAATCAAAAGAGATAATATTTCTCAGATTTTGGGGCATGAGAGGCATCGTTTTTTTCAGGGCGATATCAGGGACAGGACTTTTTTAGCAAGCCATTTTGAAGGTAGCAGCTATGATTTGGTGATCCATCTGGCAGCAATGGCTGGAGTGCGATTGTCCATCAGGCAGCCTGCACTTTATACGGATGTAAATATTTCAGGAACTCAGAATCTATTGGAGCAATGCCGTCTGTATGGCGTGACGAAATTTATTTTTGCCTCATCTTCATCTGTCTATGGCAATAATACAAATCTGCCTTTTAAAGAGACAGATCCTGTAGATAATCCTATTTCTCCCTATGCTGCTACCAAGAAAAGCGGCGAATTGCTGTGTTATACTTATCATCATTTATTTCGGATATCGGTACTTGGTCTAAGATTTTTTACAGTGTATGGACCCCGTCAGCGGACAGATCTGGCTATCCATAAATTTGCCAAAAAAATCTCACAGAATGAGAGTATAGAATTATACGGAGATGGCAATTCTGCCAGAGATTACACTTATATCAGCGATATTATTTCGGGTATAATGGGTGCAATTGACTATATAAATTCGCATGATTGCTATGAGATCATCAATCTGGGAGAAGCCCGGACTATCACTCTCAGGCAGATGGTTAATATTCTCTTGGAGGAAATGGACATGAAGGCTGATTATAAATTTGTATCACGACAGCCGGGTGATGCAGAGATAACATATGCAGATATCAGTAAGGCAAAAAGATTGCTTAATTATAAGCCAGAGACCGATTTCAGGGAAGGGATCAGGAAATTTGTGATCTGGTTTAAACAAAAAAATAGATTGGAGGTGTGATGAAAATAGCAATAATTGGAACGGGTTATGTAGGGCTGGTTACAGGTACCTGTTTTGCAGAAATGGGTAATTCTGTTATCTGCGTAGATAATAATGAAGATAAGATAAATAAACTTAGAGCGGGAATAATACCGATCTGGGAGCCGGGACTGGATAACATGGTCAATAATAATATGGAGCAGGGAAGACTGAGCTTTACTATTGATATCAGTAAAGCTGTGGAAATCTCTGATATCTGCATAATAGCCGTGGGTACACCTCCCGGTGAGGATGGTTCTGCTGATCTGAGCTATGTGCTTAAGGTGGCTACCGATATCGCATATGCCATGAATGGTTATAAGATTATTATTGATAAATCAACCGTGCCGGTGGGAACTGCGGATATGGTGAAGCAAACGGTGCAAAAAATACTCGTTGCCAGGGGATTAGATCATAAATTTGATGTTGTATCTAATCCTGAATTTCTAAAGGAAGGCTCAGCGATAGCAGACAGTATGAAGCCAGACCGGGTGATCGTAGGCACGGATAATCCCAAAGTGGCAGAGATTATGCAGGAACTGTATAAGCCGTTTAGCCGAAGTAGAGATAAAATCATCATCATGAATATTCGTTCAGCGGAGATGACCAAATACACTGCTAATGCCATGCTGGCTACTAAAATATCTTTTATGAACGATATTGCCAATCTGTGTGAAAAAATGGGTGCAGATGTGTCTGAAGTACGCAAAGGGATAGGCTCGGATAGCCGCATTGGTTATCAGTTTATCTATCCAGGGGTGGGTTATGGCGGAAGCTGCTTTCCCAAAGATGTGAAAGCTCTTATAAAAATGGCTGAAAATCATAATTATTCCGTGAAAGTACTGGAAGCAGTGGAAGAAGTCAATAATGCACAAAAAGAAGTTCTCGTTAAAAAAGTGAAATCATATTATGGAGCAGACCTTTCGGGGAAAACATTTGCCGTTTGGGGACTCGCTTTTAAGCCGGAAACTGATGATATGAGAGAAGCGTCATCACTTAATATTATTCGCGGATTAATCGCTTCCGGGGCAAAGATTTGTGCTTATGATCCCGTAGCAATGCAAAACGCCCGAGCTGCTTTTGGGAATCTGGAGGGGCTGGTATATGGCAAAGATAATTACAGCATCTGCCAGAATGCAGATGGACTTATTCTTATCACAGAATGGAACCAGTTCCGTAACCCTGATTTTGAGCACATAAAATCATTAATGAATGAGCCTGTGATCTTTGACGGCAGAAATCTGTATAATCCCCAGGATGTAAGAAAACTGGGCTTTCATTACTTCGGCATAGGCAGATTATAAAGCAAAATAACTGCCAATTTTCACGAGATAAAAAAAGCTCTGAATAGCCGGGACTTATGGCATAAGACCACAAATACATCTGATATTACCAAAGACAAGAAAAAAAATAAAAAAATAGTTTGACAGATATAGCCCCAGTGTCTTAGTTGACCCAGACACTAAGACAGAGGTGAAATATGAGGCAATTTGATCCGAATGTGCCCTTGTTTCTGCAGGTGAAGGAGGACATAGAGAATATGATCCTGACTTGTGCCGTGCAGGAAGACGAGAAGCTGCCCTCCGTGCGAGAGATGGCAAGGGATTATGAGCTTAATCCCAATACCGTCAATAGTGCGGTGAGCGAATTATTGAATGAAGAAATCATCTACAAAAAGCGAGGTATTGGTATGTTTGTGAAGCCCGGCGTGCGAGATAAGCTCAGGCGCAGGCGGACAGAGAGGTTTATCCATGATGAATTGGAAAAAGCAGTTGAGCAGGCAAAAATGCTTGGGATAAACGAGCAGGAATTACAAAGTATAATCGCAAAATTATTCAGGAGGGAAAATTGAAGGAAATGTATAATATCCAGGGATTAAGTAAATATTATGGTAAATTTAGAGCACTTGATGAAGTGGATCTGAAGATAGAAGCCGGCAAAATAATTGGTCTTCTGGGAAGAAACGGTGCTGGTAAATCCACATTACTACGATCTATGCTGGGGCTTTTGCGTTATGATGGGGAAATATTTTATAGTGGGAAAAATATCAAAGAGCTCCGTCATCATCTTTTTGAAGAAGTGGCATTTATACCGGATGTCAATGTAATCGAGGACAGATTGACGGTGAATCAGATCATAGAATATGTGCGTGGGATACATCCAGCCTGGGATGAGGAAAAGTTCAATATTCTGCTGGCAAAAAGTGATCTACCTTTAAATAAGAGGGTATCGCGGTTATCCAAGGGCATGAAAACCAAGCTTTATTTATTGCTCACTTTATCATTAGGGACTCAGATGCTGCTTTTGGATGAGCCTACACTGGGTCTTGATATAGCCTTTCGCAAGGAGTTTTTTAATACGATACTTGGTGATTTTTTTGATGGGGAAAAATCGATTATCATATCTACTCATCAGGTAGAGGAGGTAGAGCAGATATTGCAGGAGATAATATTTATAGATAAGGGCAAAATTATTCTGCATGAGGATGTAGAGATTCTAAAAAGCAGATATAATATGGTTTCTGTACCATCGGACAAAGAGGGGGAATTAAGGGCAATGGGTGCACTTGCGATATCGCATACTCTTGGTCAGTATCATGGTATATTGCCAGCCACTCAGCAGATCGAAGGAGCCCAATGCCACCGTCCAAGACTGGCAGATCTTTTCATGGCATTCACAGGAGGCAGTGATGAGTAGAATAAAAGCTCAATTAATCAATGATTTTCGCTTGAACAAAAAAAATATTATATCACCTATGATCATTTATCTCATAATTGATATTTTGGCAATAATATCAATATTACTGATAAAATCGAAATCGGGATTAAATAGTGAAGAAATCTTGCAGATAAATACAGATGGAGATTATTCTTCAATATCCGATCTGGCAGGTTCAATCTGGTATATCACCGGCTTGGGAGTGCTAATTTTTGCCGGTTTTGTTCAGGGATTAACTGCCCTTTCTATTGGCAATCAATCGCTTAATCTGGAAAAGGCACGTAAATGTGAGATATTTTATCGTTCTCAACCAGTGAGCATCTGGCATTATTCACTTTCTAAATACATTGTAGCTTTGGTGGGACCTATCATAATTCTCATACTTACAGGGATGATAAATCTGTTATTAGTGATCCCTTTTTTAAATCCGATTTTTCCATTTAAAATTGGTGATGCCCTGAGCGGGTTATCTGTGAGTATCCTTCTATATTCGCGTTCAATCATCGTATTGGGAAGTATAGGTTTTTTGGTTTCAGGGATATTTAAGGAAAAAGCATTTTTGAAACTGGTACTCATTCTGGTCTCAGCTCAATTAGTGATTGTCTTCTCACATTTCAGTATAGGAACTCCCATGTATGATATATTTCAATACATCGTGCGGCTGATTAATCCGCTTTACAATATGGACAGTATGGTGAATTTAAATAATTTGGAATCTGTGGTGGATTTCCGCATGATCATGAATTCAAGAGTATTACTTTTTAATTGGCATAGTGCTTTACAAATAATTGCCTCAGGTGCATTTTTTGTTTTGGGTGTTTTTGCTTATTCTCGAAAGGAAGTTAATTAGGAGGAAAAATGAATAAAACCTGGATCATATTCGTTATTTTGCTGATATCAGCAAGTGCTCTTATTGGCAAAACCGGTACGGAAAACTTCAGATTTAAGGATCATAAGGTGCTGCTTGTTCTTGATAACATAAAAGTAGATAATGTAGTATTTTATTCAGGCAAAGATGTCAGCGTGAAATTTGGTAAAGAAGATGTGATTTTTAATCAGGAAGACAATAAATTGATAATCACATCTCCCAAAAAGAAGGCAACCCTTTCATTTATGTTTCCGGCAGATAAAACCTATCAATTCAGTAATGAAGAGGGAGTGATAGATTTTGACAGACAGGGCGTGACCTTTACCGGAACAGACGGCAGCAAAATCCTGCTTGATGGTAAAACTATCACAATAAAAAGCACAGATAATGAAATAATAGTCACAAGCGATGGGATTCTATATATAAATTCTGACGATGGAGATAAGTTAACTATCAATAGTGAAGGTATTATCACGGAAAAATCGAGTGATTATGAAGAGGATAAATATCTCACAAATTTCTGGGGCAGATCCGTAGCAGCTTTGATAGGCGTAACTATGAGGACGGTGATGAAGGCGGTAGGAAATACACCTGAGGAGGTGATAGCTTTTTCCATGAATAAACTTGAATTCAAGAATCAAGTCAATGTTGTGATAAGCACAGTTGATTCCAATGCACCCGATTTTGGTAAAAAGGACAAGCTGCGTGAGATTGAGAAAAGCTTTTCTGCTGCCCGGCTCAAGACTCTTTCCATTGATAATTTTAATGGAAAGATAGATATCCTGCCGGCAAAAGAAAACATATTGAAAATAAATATCACAATCTCTGCGACAAATGAATCCGAACTTGATAAAGTAGAGATAGAATTTAAGGAGGACAGCGATTTTGTTATCAATTCTGTACCGCTAACTGATAAAGTGAATTGCTCTATTAAGTATCTGATAGAATTGCCATCTGGTATAGAGCTAAAGAAGCTCGTCACAACTAATGGTGGTATTTCCTGCGTGAATTGCCGTGGAGATGCCGAAATCATTACAAGTAATGGCAGCATTGATATCATTGATCATACTGGAAGCGTAGTGCTGAGAACCTCTAATAGCTCTGTGATGGCAGAGAGTATCGCCGGCGGAGCGGATATTAGAACCAGTAACGGGAAAATATCGGCAGATTCTATCACTGGAGAAGTCTATGCTCTTACCAATAATGGAAAAATAGATATCAAGAATTGCCCTGTTATCAGAAAAGCAGAAACATCTAATGGCAGCATCGATCTGGAAATTATCACACTAGGTAACGACCTTTTGGTCCATACTATAAACTCAAAAATCAATGTAATATTGGCGAGCTCTCTTGATTGCATGATAGAAGCGCGGACATCAAATGGCAGCATCAATTTGCATAATCTTTATTTGACGGTACATAAATCCTCGAGCGATTATCTTTCTGCCACCTATAATGACGGCGGGAAATTATTAGAGGTGGAAACCTCTAATTCCAGTATCCATTTTTATGAAAAATATATTAATTAAATTAGGAGGTATTGTGAAAAAGGCGTTATTTTTTGTATTAGTTATCGCGATAACGTTCTCGCTTATGGCTCAGACCGATAATCTACGCTATTTGCCGGTGGCGGAAACTGATGATTTCTGGTCACCGCTGCTTAATCCGGCAGCAATGGGTTTTGGAAATAGTAAAGGCTTTGCCTTTGCAGGAGAAGACCGTGATCAGAAATTTAGAGAAGATTATTATTCTCTTTTTTTCAATATGGCTGGTCTTTCATATGTACTTCAGCATGATGGGTCTCAGGAAACACCGGCAGACAGGCATACTCTGGCAATAGGAGAAAGACTATCTCAAAACCTGTATTTTGGGGTAAAATACGATTGGCAGAATAAATACTTTGATCACGGCAGATGGGGTTTTTCCGGAATGTGGCGTCCTTCAAATTATCTCTCTCTTGCTGCCACAAGCTACGATATAAGGGCAGACAAAGAAGAATACCGTTTAGGGATGTCTATCCGTCCCTTAGGCAAAAGCAAGAAATTATCCCGCAAACTTACTTTAAGTGGTGACGTATTTTATGCGATGCCTAACCTGGATGGAAATACTGATGCCTCAGACCAGCTTGAATGGCAAAAGCCTGTAATCAGTATCAGCTCAGAGATTTTGAGGGGTCTCTTTGTGAGCGGATCATATGATCTGGAGCATGAACGCATTGGAGCCAATCTATCTCTGGCATTCCCAAATTCTAAAATTGGAAATATCTTTGGATTTAATGATGACAATGAATATGCCGTGGGTAATATGTATCTGCATTTGACGGATTACAACAAAAATTCCATATCAAATCCGTATTCCCGTGACAGTTACTATGTGTGGGAACTAAAAGGTGAGATCACGAATCAGAAATCCGGGTATAAAATAGGTCCCTTTAATATATCAGACAAAAAGCAGCAATCAGTTACCGATCTTCTAAATAAGATCAAAGAGCTTAAAGAGGATGATAATATAAAAGGTATAGTATTTAAAAACCCAAGATTTCTGGCATCTTTTGCAGTAAGGCAGGAACTTGTGGATGCTCTGCTCGATTTTAAATCCGAAGGGAAAAACATTATCATATATTCCGACAATCTCAGTGGAGCTCAGTATTGTTTTGCTGCTGCGGTATCCGATGCCATTTATCTCAATAAAAATGGCGGAATTGACCTGCGTGGGATTAGTATCTCGGTTCCTTATTTCAAAGGTCTTTTAGACACTTTGGGTATAGACGTCACCAATTTTCAGAGTCATGAGTATAAAACTGCCTTTAATTCCTTTTCTTATGACCACATGACAGATGCCGAAAGAGAAACCTATGAATACCTGCTGGATGGTATCTATCACGATATGAAAGAAATGATCATGACCGGCAGAGGAGATAAGCTGAAAGCTCCTTTGGAAGAGATCATAGACAAAGGACCTTATCCCGATGGCAGCCTGGCATATGATCTGGGACTTGTGGATTATCTTATCTATGAAGATGAATTTAGCGACTTGATAAAAGAAGAATTTGCGATTAAAAATTTCTCCAAAAAAATGCAGGGGAGTTCTTTGCCGGTAAACTGGTATAAGCCGGAAAAAGATAAAATTGCTATCATCTATGCAGTAGGCTCCATTAATATGGGAAAAGGCAAACAAGGAAAAGTGATAGGCTCGGAGACCACTGCGAAGGCAATAAAAAAAGCGCGTGAAGATAAAAGCGTGAAGGGAATAATCCTTCGAGTCGATAGCGGCGGTGGCAGTGCCTTTGCCAGTGATGTTATCAATCGCGAAATCGAGCTTTGCCGTCAGGAAAAAAACCGGAAACCTGTTGTCGCTTCAATGTCTGGCGCTGCTGCTTCCGGCGGTTATTATATCTCATCAAATGCAGATAAAATCCTGGCTCAATCATCCACTATCACGGGTTCCATCGGGGTTATCGGTGTGTGGCCCAGCTTTGAAAGGCTTTATAGAAAAATTCATATCAATTGGGTAACAGTAAAGAAAGGGGCTCACTCAGATTTTGGCAATACCTCGCGGGCACCTGAGGAAGATGAGATAGAGATCGTGAGAAATTTCATAGATAAAACTTATAATGATTTCCTCATCAAGGTTGCTCAGGGAAGGAATATGAGTAAAGAGAGCGTACATGAGATTGCTATGGGACGTGTATGGACAGGAAGACAGGCTCTTGAGCGTGGTCTTGTGGATAAACTGGGTGGACTTGATGATGCTATCGATGAAGTTAAAGCACTTGCCGGCATTACCTCTGAAGTAAGACTTGTAGATTATTCCGGTTATGAAACTAAATTTGATCTCAATGTAGATATGTCCGGCATCATTTCGCCTGCTCCCAAACTGGATATCCCCCCGGAAATGCAGGCACTTCTTGACTGGTGGAAATTATATGAATTGTATCACACAGAAAAGGCACTTATGATTTCACCGATAGAGATATTGGAATAAATTAAAATCTTCAAGCCCCTTTTAAAAGGGGCTTGAAGTTATTTAAGATATTTCGAATGCACTGCAGACCTTCATAATGACGGAATTGATAAATCGGGAGTAAGCCTTTCTCATACTTCTTAGTGTCATTTCTCTACTTTGTGAAAGTTCCATGCCACCATACGTCAAATATTACCTGAGGTATTTTTACCTGCATCGCAAAAGTTCTTGACAGCAATATCTACCCATAAATAAATGCCGCTTACCTATCGGGGCGTAGCGCAGTCCGGTTAGCGCACTGGTTTTGGGAACCAGGGGTCGGAGGTTCGAATCCTCTCGCCCCGACCAGGAATTATTTATAGTGTGGATTTTTGATATGGGCGCTTAGCTCAGTTGGGAGAGCGCCTGCCTTACAAGCAGGTGGTCGGGGGTTCAAGTCCCTCAGCGCCCACCATATCATTGTAATCATCGGGGCGTTTAGCTCAGTTGGGAGAGCGCCTGCCTTACAAGCAGGTGGTCGGGGGTTCAAGTCCCTCAACGCCCACCATTTTT
>CAZRXY010000052.1:0-5498 GCA_964604155.1 uncultured Candidatus Cloacimonadota bacterium
GCAATGAGATAGAAATGGACAGTAGTAAAAATATAATTTTCGATCAAATCAATGAAATACAGGTTGCAACTGGCAACAAGGGTATTTTTACTGGAGACAGGTATTCAGGCATCCCCCTGGTTTTATAATTTTCGGTATTGTTAAATCATTCATATTATGTAAGATAAAGATTGTTGTCAAGGTCAACCATTGGATGAGGGACCTTCTTCAATCTAAGTTACCTAACGAATGGTCGATAGACCTTCGCAATGGTGACGACTAATTACTTCATAAGTTCAATATTCCAAACTAACAAATAAATTTCGGGGATATGCCAGACCGATTTAAAATGCCATTGAAAACCTCCCGGATGTGCGTTAGCTCTCCGGGATGGTCGACCCCCAAGATGGTTGCCATCCATAACTCGGCAGATATTAATCGCCTCCATCGCGGAGACTTTCAGACATCTGCGAGGTGGCATAAAAAGGAATCTTGCTTCCCTCCCCTTTTTCTGCTTACCTGGACTGATAGCTCATTGGTACTAATGGGTTTACACAAGCTGCACCGGGCAAATTTAAAATTATCCTGAAAGGAGTAAAATATTAACAGCCACGGGTACACTCGTAGAAAAAGACAAACAAACGTCTCGCCCTCGTACACCTCCCTTCTCACCAGGAAACAGCCCCTCTTTCATTCAAAATTCATAATTCATAATTATCACATCCCCTACCACCCGGTATTATAACTTTCTTCATCAAGTGATCATTGGGCAATTCTTGGAAGCTTACTCATGCTTTCCTATTTGAGCAGCAGCATCTTTCGGCTAAATTTATTGCCATCCACAGCGAGTGAATAGAAATAAATTCCGCTGCCGAGGGGGCGAGAGCGGTTATCGCAGCCGTCCCAATTGATCTCATGTTTTCCGGCAGAGAGTTGTTCAGATATCAGAGAGTTTACGAGCTGCCCTTTGATATTGAAAACATTCAAAGTAGTAAAGCCGGGTTCTGCGAGCTGGAACTTTATACTAGTGGAGGGATTAAAGGGATTTGGGTAATTCCCCGTTAAAGCTGTGGTTTGAGGAATCTGATCTGGGGTTTCGTCATTAGAGGTAACACGGAGCGTAACATCAATATTTTTAAAATCCCAGGAATCACTGGAAATCTGGATTTGAGCCCGATATGTACCAGGCGTAACATTAAAAGTAGTCACTTCAAGATCAAGAAATTGCGTTTCTCCAGGCAGCAGGCAGCCTGAGGATGGCTGGACATTAAGCCACTGATGCAGCGAGTGAATGGTATGCGAACCGCTAGTTGTGTGAGGTTCTGCTCCATAATTATCACCGGCAATCTCCCAATTGAGTACCAGGTCACCGGCAGTTTGCTCATTGATGGTAACATTTGCAGTTAATTCTGCCATTTCACCGGTTCTGATAACGCCCAGCCCACTGGGTGTAACGCCAGACCAATTGCTGTTTAACCCGCTTCCGGTGGTGCCGTCCCAAACAAGGTCACCACCGCTGCCACCGCTGGCATTAGTGGCATAATTTATCATAACTTCATAAGGGAATTCTAACCAGAGATCAGTGATCCATTCCGTGGATTCTGCCCCATTTATGACGTTGAAAACCCAGTCAACAGTTTCGCCGCCAATAAACTGGTTCGTATCACAATAAAGGTAAGCTCCGGAGATATCTCTTGTTTCGGGGTAGAATTCCTGAGTAATAATGTAATAATTTACGGGATCGTCACCGATATTTGTGAGCAGTGCCTGATAAGAGTCGCTATTCAAAATGTCCATTTCAAAATACAGGCTATCCTGATCGAGCTGGAATGTATTAGGTTGATAAGCAGTGAGGCTGACAATTCGGTCAAAGCTGGCTTCATCACACATCAGGTGGATATTAAGCTCAAAATGGTGAAAATCAGGAACGGAAGAATCACAGAAGAATATGAAAGGTTCAGTCAGGATCAAATTTTGATGAACTGCAATAGAATCGAGGAAAAGTGAGGGTTGAGTAATATGGATATAGTCATCGGAAGAGGACAATTCCAGATAGACGTTATGGGCTGTGAAATTACCGCTGTTATTAAGGACTATCTCCAGTTCTATATTTTCTTCTGCTTCTATATAATCGTCATCACCGGCAGAGATATTCACCTGCTCAATTCTAAGAAACGGCAGATCATAATGATTTCTATTCGTGGTAAAAAATATCGCCATTTCATTTTCGAGTGGTTTATTTGAGGAATAATAATTATTATTGTAAGTGTACAACAGACCAGAGGTGGATTCACTGTTTTCCAAGCCGACAGTAGCATAGTGAGCGTGATATTCAGGATTTGGTAAACCATTAGCATTATCTATTTCGGCATACTGCATTTTTATATTAGAATCACCCATTTGCGAGGGGTAATGGATATAATCATAGAGAATAACCTGAAATGTCTGAGGCGAATCACTTCCTAAGTTTGTGGCATTAAACCATTCAACGATGAGCCAGTGATTAATCTCGTCATAGTACCAGAATACGCCTGGATAGGCACCTTGAATGCGCAGATCATCCCAGAAGACTGCAATGATGGGGCTGGGTCCTTGAGGGCTGGGCAGGGGCCAATTGCAATAGGAGGCAGTTGCGTGGTAGCCCGGGGCGATCCAGCCATTAGAGCAGATTGTGAGCTGCTCATATTCCTGTCCGTAGAATTTGAAATTGAAATCTGCCGGCAGGTCTATCACAGTGGAAGCACCAGACCAGTATTGAGATGCCAGAGAAACGGAAGTTCCGGGACCTCCCTGATAGGGGCTGATTTCTATCCAGTCATAATAGGGGCAATCTTCATAATCGGTATCATCGTCATCTAAGCAGATATAGCCATATACATCATTAGCACAGGGATAACCCTCTTGCGGTGTGCCTACCAATGCGGTGAATTGCACAGAGCAATCAAAACCAGAAGCATTACTCAGGTTCACCTTCAGATTTATCTGCGCGCCGGGCAAAATATAATCACTGGCAGTAACAATAAATGGGTCAGACATATTATTTGCAGAACCCCCGACGCCAATAGAATTAAAGGCAGATTGATTATTCAAAATTAGTATTCCGGGACTGGTGCAGGTTAGTATTGCCTGGGTAGCCGGAGCCGGCATGGAACCATTATTAATGAGTTCCAGATAAAGGTTAGCAGTTTGACCCGGGTTAAGGCGCCTTGTTTCTGCGAAATCAAAATATGATAAATAAATACTGGCACCGCTGATAGTCGCATAAATCCAGGAAGTCCATTCATTGCCGCTGGAATCGGTGATATCCAGTTTAAATTCCGCTTCCATTCCTCCCAGTACAGAAGGAGCAATATTAAAGCTGAAATTATCCGGAGGATTTGCTGTGCCTCCAGCAGGGATATTGCCATAATCGAGCTGAGGAGAGATTATTTCGATGAAAATGCTGCTGCTGGACAGCTCAATGAATACGTCATTAAGCGGCAGAGAACCGTAATTGGTTAGTGAAATATCAAGGTCAAAAGTCTCACCCGGATTAAGGATATTATCTCCGTTACCACTGGTTTCGATAAAGGCACTTTCAGATACTTCGGCAAGTAATTCAAAAGATTCCACGGCAATATAATGCTGGGCAGGAATAAAATCAGGGCTTGATACGGTGAGAATACAGGTTTCCTCGGGAATATTTTCTAGAGATAGTATTGCCATACCGGAGGGATCTGTGAAGGCGAAAACAGAGAAGTCAAGAGGATTTGCCGCAGTGAGGGTTACCCAGGCACCAGATATCGGTTCATTGCTACTATCACTCACCTGAACCGGCAGCCAGTTATCCCCGCTGCCTATTTGCTCCGGATATTGCACAGAGAAAGAATCTGGAATTTTTGTCCAGAGATCAAGGGAAGGATCTCCAATTAGTGAAACCAGTCCCAGATATTCCGGTACAAAGTTCTGCCCGGGATAGACCTGGGTTATCAGTAGTTTGCCACTGGTTAACGTAGCACCCATAGAGTGAACTTTATCGAAAAGGAGTCCCGAGACCATGCCAATAGTTAGCCCGCTGGCGAGATATGTGTGCTGGGCGCAGGTAGCTTGACCAATGGCACCAATGGCGCCCCGAGGCACTTCCACACTCCCCATACGGAGCAAAGTTTCCGGGTCACTTATTGTGTCATCAGCAAAATTGCCGGTTGAACAGCCGATTAGAGTTACCATTGGGAGCATAAAATCATTTTCTTGTATACCGGGATTCCAGCCGCTCACTCCTATAAATCCCCTGTAGAACATATAAGAAACGCCGGTTTCCAAAGCATTATCTATCTGGTTGGGAAAATTGGGAGTATAGATTTCATAGAAATTTTCATCAGATTCCCAGTTATCAGGGTAAGCCAGCATCAGTTCTTTGATAGAAAGTGAATTTTCAATTGTAATATAACCCATACTGCTTGGGTCACCTATCAGCAGAGCATGCTCAAGCCAGATATTGTTATCAGGGATATAGGGATTTTTTTCATAGTAAAGAATTTTTGCCACAATAATCTGCAACTCCTGGATACTTTCAAACGAAAGCCTGCCCAGATGGACATCAAGCAGATGATCATCGCCTTCCAGTTCACCGTAACTTTGATCTCCTTCTCCATAAATGTTATCGGGATTATTGTAAAAGGTTGGGATAGAATAATCTCCATTCGCATCACCTGTCAGACAGACATACTCAGGCGGGTTAACCCAGTTATTATAGGCATTCTGGATATAGGCCCTAATCTCGGTATTAGTTAATCCCGTCTCTGCCGTAGTTGCAATATGAACATCAAATCCTTTCTGCCTTTTCCAGTCCAATAGCGGCTGCAAGGCAGCGAGCACTTCATCATCTGCTGCTGTAATGAAAAGCAGGCTGGGAGTTTGATATTCCGGCCTCATCATTATATCCTGATAATTTAGCAGATAGCTGGAATAGATGGGCTGGAAACTCCGGGAAAGCGGTTTATCATAAATCTTGCAATTATCCCCACCTTGATCAGATATTGTAAGCCGCAATCCTATTTCGGATGTGATTAATAATTTCTGAGATGCTGCGTCATATTGAAAGGGGTTGATGCTGATCGTGGCAAGACGGATATCTCTGAGTATAACAGGATTACCGATATTTGCCTGAGTACCCGGGTAGCTTTGAGCCGAATAGTAGAATTGCTCATCGATGTAAAAACTGGTTTCCCCACTTTCTCCGGTAATCTCCCGCGGATAAATAGTCAGATTATTTTGCTCACTCTTTACTGATGACAGGATTTCCAGATTGAGCTCTCCCTGAGACGGAAGCGCAACAGTGTAATGGAATGAAGGCAGATCAGGATAGCCTGCTGGTGCGGATGAAAAAGCGTTCGGGTGCGAAATAAGAGTATATGCGGTTCCGTTTTTGGTTATAGTTTCCTGATGAAATTCATCTATTGCGAAATTGAGTATAATTTCCTGACTATTGATTTGCTGATACTCGATGAGCTGACGCGCATCAATGAGATTTGCTGCCG
>CAZRXY010000053.1:0-4850 GCA_964604155.1 uncultured Candidatus Cloacimonadota bacterium
TCTTCTCCTCTTCTCCTCTTCTCCCCTTCTCCCCCTCAAACCTTCAAACCTTCAAACCTTCAAACCTTCGATTATCCCTCACTCCCTCACTCCCTCACTCCCTCAATCACTCTCTCCCTCTCAAAATCTCTTCTCCCAGTAATATCCCCTGGGCGGTAGCATAGGTGATAGAGCGTGTCCAGCCGGAGCAATCTCCTATAAATTTCAGATGTGGCAATTCATTACTTAGTTTATTGCTATAGAACTTGATCTCCATGCCATACATAAGGTTATCGGCAAATCCAAGTCCTGGGATAACTTCGTCAAGTTTATCGATAAATTCTATGATGGCATTGCGGGTTTTTCCCGGTATTGCCAGATTAAGATCACCCAGAATATAATTATCGGGTTTAAGAGTGGGTTTCACTCTTCCTATCTGTTTAGTCCTTTTAGTACGCTTAAAATCTCCGAAGGTTTGCAGTATCACTTTTTTTCCACCTGCCAAAATATTACACAGTTTAGCGATATAGCTGCCATAGCCCACGGGTTCATCAAAGGGCTCCGTGAAACTATGCGTCACCAGTACGGCAAAATTTGTATTCGTACTCTTTTTATTCAATTTTGCGTGACCATTCACGGTAACAAAATCTTCATATTCTTCCATAACAACGAAGCCGGAGGGATTATTACAAAATGTGCGTGCCGTGTATCCAGTATGAGTTCTGTATTTAACTTTAAATTCATACATTTCCCGGTTGATAGATTCCACCACGTGGTCGGGCAATTCATACCTGATACCCAGATCAACCTTGGTATTTTCCATCACCAGTTGCGGTAATTGTTCTATCATCCGGTTGACCAGTCTGTGCCCGGTTCTGCCCACTGCCACTATTGCCAGATCATAGGCTTCATTTCCACCATTCAAAAAGGCTTTTTCCTCTTTGATTTTGATTTCACTAATAGCATTCCCAAAATGAAATCGCACATTATCAGCAGCTTTAAAGGTATCGTAGATATTGGTGATCACATTTTTCAGTTCATCTGTGCCAATATGCCAGTAGTCGGACAGGATCGGCTCAAAGCCCTTTTTATAAAATTTTTCGAACCACTCTTCACTGCGAAAGGAAGAACCTTGTTCAATCAAATCCTTACTGATAGTAATCTGAGAAAGGTAAAAATCTACAATCTCCCGCTGCAAGTCTCTGCAAACTTTTAAATCTCCGCCCATAGCCTCCGATATGAAAATCTTTCCATCGGCTCTGATCCCGGAAACTGAACTCGAATAGATATCCTTAGCCCGTTCAAATACATCTATATAGTGTTCGCTATCTGCCAGTCTTGTAAGTAATCCAATTGTAGCAGCGCCAAAACCTATTATCGCTATTTTCATTAAACCTTATTCTTCCATTATTCTAAGGGCGTCTTATTTAATAGCAGCCAGTAAAAACCCAGACTCGAAACAGCTTCCACAAATTTTTCAAAAGCCACAGGCTTGACTATATAGCTGTTTACTCCCAGTTCATAGCACCTCTTAAGATCTCTATCTTCTGCTGAAGATGTAAGGACTACTACAGGGATGCTCTTAGTTCGCTCATCAGATTTTATCTTCTCCAAAACTTCCAGACCGTTGATTTTGGGCAATTTGAGGTCAAGAAAGATCACTTTGGGAACGTCTGTTATCACTCGTTCAGCATAGATGTTTTTTGCAAAAATATAATCAAGTGCCTCTGAGCCATCATTCACTACCTTGATATTATTTACCAGATTGTTCTTTTTAAGAGCACGCATAGTCAATTTCACATCACTCGGATTATCTTCTACCATCAGAATCTCTACTTTTTCAAATTTCATCATTAGCTCCTTTTCTATTCGCTTCCCATGTGTCATCCATTATATTTTTCTGAACCTGCTCCGGGGGAATACTAAAACAAAATTTTGCCCCCTTATCTATTTTGCTCTCTGCCCAAATCCGTCCCCCATGCTTGGCTACTATCCGCTTGCTTAGTGCCAATCCCACTCCGGTACCTTCAAAAACTTCGTCTGTATGCAACCGCTGGAATACTCCAAACAGCTTGTCATAATACTTCATATCAAATCCTACCCCATTATCGCTGACGCAATACTCAATTTCATTATTGTGTGATGATATTTTGCTGCATATTTTGATCTCTGCCGTTTCACGCGTGCGGGTAAATTTCAGTGAATTTGAGATCAGGTTTATCAGCACCTGCTTAAGCATTGTGCGATCTCCATAAGCCGGCTGCAATTCCCCCACTTCCAGGTTAATTATCCTTCCCTTCTCTATTATCTTCAATTCACTAAAAACATCTTTTACCAATTCTCCCATATCTATTTTTGTCTGGTTTATCTCCTTTCTACCTAATCGCGAAAATTCCAGAAGATCATTGATCAAAGCTGCCATCTTTTGAGCATTACCCCTTATCAGTTTTATATATTCCCTGCCTTCTTCATCAAGCTTATCCAGATAATCTTCTTCTATTGCCAGCGAAAAACCGTCAATTGCCCGTAAGGGTGCCTTTAGATCATGCGAAATAGAATAAGAAAAAGCTTCCAACTCCTTATTTAATGAATCAAGCTGTCTGTTCACATGCAATATCTCATTACGGCTATCATTCATGTCATCCATTAGATAGGTCAATGCCCTGTGCGAACTGTCCGCCAGCTCCACTTTCTGTTGCAGCTCCTCGGTCCGCTCTTCTACCCGCTTTTCCAGATTCTTCCTGTATTCTTCCAGTTCACGCTCATTAGCTTTTCGCTCAGTGATATCCTGGATAATTGAGAATCCCATTACCGGACGCTCATGTAAAACTTCTACCCGAACTTGCACTTCCTTATAACTGCCGTCCCGGCAGATCACTTCTGTCTCAAAGGGAGAGATTTCCTTTTTGCTGCCCCATTCTTCTGTTATCTCAGCTAATATTGTATTCTTTTGCCCGGCTGTGATAAACTCGCTCCAATCGATATCGTGATTATCAATTTCTGCTCGTTCGTAACCTAACATTGATAAAAACTTGTCATTGATCCTCATCAGTTTTCCATCTGCACCCCAGATTACCACGCCAAATAAATTAGACTCAAAAATACCTCGAAAGAGGGACTCGCTCTCTTCTATTTGCTGCTGAATTCTATTACGCTTTTCCATCTCGTTTTCCAATTCTTTAGTTCGAAGCATCACTTTCTGCTCCAATTTATGGTTAAATTCTATCAAACCGCCTGCCATCTTATTCAAAGTTTTGCCCAAAATCCCAATCTCATCGCCAAATCGCTCATCGCACTGCTGGGAATAATCTTTGGACTCTATCTTTTTCGCCACTTGTACTATTTCTTCCAGCGGCTTCAATATACTGCGTAATAATAAATAAGTTACTATCAGCATTAATAAAAATTCAATCAGCAAAAATAAGAACTCCCCTTGTAAACCTTTTGCCAATTGCTTCTCACCCACCGTGTATAATTCATCGGCTTTTGTATTGGCAAAATTCAGGATATCCCGCATCTTTCGCCGAGTTCTCTCTAATAATAACCTTTCTTCAATATGATATCCATCATCAATTTCTATTTTCGAACCAGGTAAGAATTTTCCCATGTAAGCTTCAAGATATTCTTTCCACCCAATATATTCTCTGTAAGCACTCTCGATATCCTCAATATCACCCAAATAGCGAGCCCTAAGCTCATCAAATCTCGTTATGATCCTGCTATGCGCATATTCCAAAGATTCTTTAAATTCTTCCCTATCAGCATGTTTAGCGTTTAATAGCAATATCCATTCCCGGTGATGTATCTCATCAAGGCGATTCATTATCGACCTCGCTGCATTGCTTACAGAGTAAGGATGATCATAAAATTTTCGTAAGGTTAATTGCAATGTATTGTACCTACTGATTGAATGCAAACTCGATGCTATCATTATCACGAATAATACTAAAAATATGATACTCAACCGCAACCAAAGCTTCATCCTTCTCATATCTCTGACCGTTCCTTTATTTTCTCTGCTTCTTCACAAAATTCACTCGATCAAAACTATTATTCTTCACTTCTATTGTCAATTCATTATCAAAAACCCTGGCATACCCCCGAAATTTTATGGTTGAGGCAGGCTGTCTCCTGATTGCAAAATCTAAAAATGTAAAATGTAAAATTAAAGATTCTCACGGGAGAAGGGAAATCGGTGAAAAGTGAAAAGTGAGAAGTGGACAGGGAGAAATGAGAAATGAGAAGTGAGAAGTAAGAAGTGATGAGAAAATGAATAGCCCCGAGCTTTTAGCTCGAGGTTGGCGATACCCCACCCCCTAATCGGGCTTTATCCCAAATTTATGCAGTAGTAAGACCGGTAGTTGAAACCCGTGTCAGTCTCTTTCCAACAGGTGTACCCATGGATTTGAAAACAACACACACCTCCCTCGCCCCACCCAGCAGACTTTTTAATCATTTCTCACGGGTGTACCCATGGAAATTTCTGATTCCAATATGAACTCCTCTCATTTTTTTGAGTCCACTTTTTCAAGGAAGCGGCACACCATTCACCACTCACCATTCACCAATCACCAATCACCATCTTCAATTTCCCATCTTCGCATCTTCCTCCCCTTCTCACTTCTCACTTTTCACTTCTCACCAATCCCCAATCCCCAATCCCCAGTACCAAGTCCCCCAAAAAAAAATATGATTTGCGATTTATCTATATCATCATATCTATAATTACATGACACATAATAATATAGGCTACACAAATATATTGTTACCATAATGTCACCGGCTATTTGTCTGATTTATAGCGGATTAAGTAGCATTGGTAACATTTTTTAACGTCTTGAGATATGTATACACATTATTTTTATTTTTTT
>CAZRXY010000054.1:0-12056 GCA_964604155.1 uncultured Candidatus Cloacimonadota bacterium
CATCATCACCAACGGCGATGCTTGATCCAGCTCCACCCTGACTGGCAGGTGTGCGGTAATACTGCATTACCTGTGCCCCAAGTGTCTGAAGATCGCCCACTATTGCCTGACGATTAGAATTCATTGCCTGAGTGTTGAACATCTGAATCCCTACAGCTACTGCCACTCCCACAATAATCACACTCAATACTATCAACAAAATCTGTTGTGTTCCCATTATATCCTCCTAAGATTTAGCCTGGGTCGGCTTTTTATAAATTCACTTATAACCAGAGCAATTAACGTGCCATTCCATAAAATATTTTATCACTGCCCTTATGCAATGATCGTAATATTATTCCCAACCATGTATTATGCCTTCCATATTGTGCTTCTGTTCTATTATCAACCCAAAATAGAATGGCTCTCTTTGTCACCTTAAGGTGTCGATATTGTCCGTTTGTGTCACATTTATGTGACCCCTCTCTGCGATAGTTTTGTCTCTTCCGGGAATATCTCTGCCTTTCAATTGCTGATTTCATCTCCGATGCTCCTCAGGACTTAATCCCAGATGTGCTAATTTGCGATAGACATATTGGCGAGCGATGTTGCTCTCTTTGGCAATCAAAGTCACATTGCCCTCATTTTTTCGAAGTAGATTTTCAAAATAGGTCTTCTCAAAACATTCTTTAGCTTCTTGATAATTCATACCTTCTCTATATAAATCTTTTTTTATCCCGATACCGCTGTTATAGATATTTTCCGGGAGATGTTCGGGCAAAATCTCCTCACTATCACACATGACGGCGGCATGCTCTATAGTGTTACGCAATTCTCTGATATTGCCTTCCCAATTGAACTGAGTAAGCAATTCTTTGCATTGCCTGCTAAAATGCAGCTTCTCCAGATCATGCTTTTCACAGAACTCACGCAAAAAAGCACTAGCCATCATTAAAATATCCTCAGGTCTTTCTCGCAGGGCAGGGATTCGCAGATTTATCACATTGATGCGGAAAAACAAATCCTTGCGGAAATTCCCCGCTTCCACTTCCTCCCGCAGATTGCGGTTTGTAGCAAATATCAATCTTACGTCAACCTTTATCTCCTTTTCACCACCCACGTTGCGGATCATGCCCCGCTCCAGTACGTTAAGAAGCTTCACCTGGAAGGCACCGGAAGTTTCACTTATCTCATCCAGAAATAGCGTGCCACCATCAGCTTCCTCAAATAAGCCCTTCTTGCTTTTCACTGCTCCTGTGAAAGCTCCTCGCAGGTGACCAAACAAAGTGCTCTCAAGCAGGCTTTCTGTTAATGCTCCACAATTGATGCTCACAAATTTCTGCTTCCTGCGTTTACTGTGCTCATGTATAACCTCCGCAAAGAAACTCTTTCCTACACCCGTCTCACCTGTCAATAAAATTGTAGTCTCCAGTCCGGCAATTTTTTGGATTTTCTCCAGCAGCAATTGAATTTCTTTACTGCTGCCCAGTATTCTTCTGAGGTCTTTACGTTCATCCAATAGTTCATTAAGCCGCTTGTTTTCTGATTGTAACCATTTTTTGTGCAGACTGCGATTAATCATGAGTGACAGCAGATCAAGGTCAGAAAGAGGCTTCATGATCAGTTCTTCGGCACCGGCTTTCATAGCTTCCACTGCTGTGCGTACTGTAGCCTGTCCGCTGATCACTATGATCGAGATGCTATCCCAATGCAGCTTGATCTCCGCTATCAATTCCAGCCCGTTAGCTCCAGGCATCACTAAGTCAGTGATTACCAAATGATATTTTTCCGCCTGCAATTTCGCCAAAGCTTCCCGCACAGACAATGCCACTTCCACATTATAATTTGGGCACAAATATGACTGATAAAGCTCTAATGCTACCTTATCATCATCAACCACCAAAATACGGTAGTCCCGCACGTCAAACTTCATCAATTTCTCCTGCCGGAAAATACAATGCCGCCTCTGCACCACAGCCGCAACTATTTTCCAGAGTTATGCTGCCACCATTTTGTTCCATGATATATCTTGCCAAGGTCAGTCCTGCCCCACTCTTTTTTATCTCCCCTTTCTGCCAGTCACTAAAGCCCAGGTCAAAATATTTCAGCCTCTTCTCCTCGTCTATCCCGTCACCCGTATCACGTACGGTTATTTTCACCATTCTGCCTTTATCACTATTTTCTAAATTGCTGCGAACCACAATCTTTCTGATGGCACTTTCGAATAAGGCATCTATGGCATTATTCAGGATAATATCAAGGCAAATCACTACATCACCATAAACCGCCTTCACTTTGGGTGATCCATCTGCCGGCTCTACCACTGATTCAATATTATGCTTAAAAAAATTATTTGCCCGCAAAAGCTCCATTTTCCGTAAAATAACGCCGTTGATGTCCACTAACCTCCTAAGCTGCATTCCGCTGTCCTCCAGATGACTGGAGAGTTCCTTGAGATTCCTGTCCAAATCCATTCCGGCTTCCCAGACTCTGGAAAGTCCGGGATCTTCCGGATATTTGGCTTGTAAAACCTGAGTATAGCCCAGTATTATATTCAAAGGTCCCGCCACATTATGCACAAATCCTTCCAAATCTCTGCCCAGGTCTGCTAAACGCTGATACCGCAGGATTTCAAGATTGATATCAAGCATTTCACACTCCATCTCGATTAAGTATCTTATTGATCTCTTTTAACATCTCCATCGGCACCACAGGCTTCACCAACATCTTATTCACGCCGGATTTCTTTGCCTGTTCTATAATTGCTGGATGCTTGAATCCGGAATACAAGATGATCGGCAATGCCGGATTAATAATTCTCATCCGCCGCACTATCTCCAAACCGTCCATCTCCGGTAATGATACATCACTCACCAGTATATCCCAGGCTGAAGGATTTTCTTCCATGGCAGCCAGGGCACTTATTCCCTCGTTAAATGTCTTCACTTCCAGTCCGCTGTTTTCCAGATAATTCTCAAACAGCTCAAGTAGTGCCTCTTCATCATCTATAAACATCACCCTGGGTTTCTCGCTTACCGGCTCATCCAGTTCTATATTTTCTTTCATTTCATCATCTATCCTGCTGCCCGGCTCATACCTGCGAAACCAGATACAAAATAGTGTCCCCTCGTCCTTCTGGCTCTCTACTTTTATCCGTCCATCCATCCCGTCAATCACACCCTTCACTATAGCCAGACCCAGTCCCGTTCCTTCCCCCTTAGGCTTGGTAGTATAATAGGGATCAAACATCTTCTCCCTCACACTCGATGGTATTCCTCCACCTGTGTCTTCCACCTCCAGCCGCACAAAATCATCCTCATCTGCCAGCCGAATGATCAATCTGCCACCCCTTGCCTTCATGGCATAGCTGGCATTAGTGCAGAGATTCATAATCACTTGCTCTATCTGGTCAGGATCACCATAGATATATGAATCTGATCTTAGCTCCTTTCGGATATCTATAACGGAAGGTATAGCAGCCCGCAGCAATTCCAGATGCTCAGTAAGCAGTTCCTTAAGATTTATGGCGTGTCTGCGGGATTCATGCTGCCTGCTGATAGTTAGGATATGCCCTACCAGATTTTTGGCTCTCTTACTGGCTGCATTGATCCGGTCAAATTTATGCCAGAGATCACCTTCATTAGGTAATTGCTCGCTGATAACAGAAGAATACCCCATTATGATATTCAATATATTATTAAAATCATGGGCTATCCCGCCTGCCAGAGTGCCTATCGCTTCCATTTTCTGGTTCTGAAATAATTGCCGCTCCAATTCCTTGCGGGCTGTGATATCCATCACGCTGCCCTCTACTGAAATTATTGCCGCCCCCTTCCAGTAAAATTCCATCTGCAATAAGATAACCTTCTCAATGTTTTTTGCTGTTCTTATCCGAAATTCCATACTGAATATCTGCTCATAACCGGATAATACTCTTTCCAATTTCCAATTAAATTCTTCAATATCTTCGGGCTTTATGTAATTTTTATAGCTTTTCCAGTCAATTTCGTCTGCATCTTCAAATTCAAAAATCCGGCACAATTCATCGGATATCTCTATTTCCCTCGCGGCAAAGGCATACCTGAAACTGCCTATATGAGCTATTTCCTGTGCCCGTTTCAGGCTGGATTCACTCTTCCGCAGCATTCGCTCTGTTGTCTTTAGTTCTGTATTATCTATCAAAATCCCGGTAGTTATCTCTTTGCCGGATTCACTTCTTATCCGGCTCATCCGCTCTTCTATCCAGATCAAATAGCCATCTCTACGCTGTAACCGGTACCAAAGATATAAAATACTCTCCTTGCCGGCTTTGCACCAATTTTTGTATTTCTTGCGGATAAATGGCCTGTCCCCTGAATAAACCATACTCTCATAGCCAGGTTCTCCCTGACCCAGTTCCACCGCACTGTAACCCGTGAGATATTTTACGTTATCTGTAAAATAGATATTCTCTTCTCCACGCTCATATAATATTATGCTGCTGTCAGGACTAAAAACCGCTTCCAGATGACGCTCCAGTCTGTCCCGAGCTAATTCGTTCTGCTTCTGATCCGTGATGTCTTCCAGCAAAAGGAGATACTGTGGCTCTCCTAATTTGGGATAAATCCTGAAACCCTTTAATCTTAACCAATGATTCCTCTCTGTTCTCTGCACCCGCAGTTCTTCATCTATATCGCTTTTACCCGGTAATAAATCCAGACTGATCACCTGCTCCTTACCCGCGGTGATTATCTTGATATCACGCACACTTTTTATGTCGTCCAGATCACGATTCCCACTTAATTCTAAAAACCGCTCATTATGCAGCAGGATGTCCCCCTTTTCATTTGCCAATAGAACGCCCAGAGTCAATCCATCAATCGTATTGCAAAATTCTTCTTTCAGATGCTGGAATACCTTGTTTTGAGAGATTAGTTCCATGCTCACCCGTACCAGTCTTCTCAGCATAGCCTGTATGAGGTGCGTTACCATCAATCCCGCCAATATCATCAAATGAAAAAATAATAGATACAGGATCCAGCGATTATCAAAATTTATTTCATTATACAGGATCGAGGCAATAAAGAACAAACTGATTATCAGCGAAAAAGCCAAAGTAATCGTAAAATCTCTGCCTGGAACTATATAATACAATCCCGCCAGCAACACCGCGATAAGCAGATAAACCTGCTGCGAAACTTCAGGCGCCGCCACTGTTAAATGCAATAGCGGTATTACTAATGATAAATTCAAGATAAAATGAAATCGCTCCTTATTTGTATCATAGCCGAATAACCTGGTTATCTCAAAAAAAATATATAATGCTATCCCCGGCAGATAATGCTGCAATACAATACTAAGATTATTCCAAGGCAAAAATAAAATGTCGTAAACACAGGATAGGATAAATATTATTGAAGCTACTCTTATGAATACCAAAAGAATGGGATCGGCATAACTGCCCCCACTCAAATATATCTCTTCCTGAGGGGTATAAGTGAATTCCCGCAGCTTCTCACCAAAAATCTCCCCCGGGCTTCTTTCGAAATCTCGCTCAGTTTCTCTCATTTTTTCCCTTTAATAACCTTCATAAATTTTACTGATTCTTTGGGTGATCCTTCTCGTGCTAACTCGGTAACCTTGTGATCACAGGCAGCCTTATGCACTCCTATTCAGGCATCTCCCCCACCTTGTCACACTCGCCATATAGGACTCATATCACACAAATGCCCTATATATAAACACTTATAAACCCACATGCCCGTCTTTCTTACTTCCAGTTTCTATTCCAGTTATCCTAAGGTTGATTCTGATTTTATATTTTCTTTTTGTCAATATTTTAATGCATTTTACTTGCATTATCACCATATTTTTTAGATTATCCTCTCTTCCACCAAAGATAAATTATATATATGACCGTCTCAGTTGCTCTCATTACCCACTATACCTTTTGCCACCAGCGGGGTAAGAGTTTGCGGTATTTATGCGTGAAGAAGCGGTCATCTATCAGAAGAATAGAGCCTTTATCATTTTCGGAGCGGATCACTCTGCCGGCAGCCTGGAGCACTCTCGTGATGCCCGGAAAAGTGTAGGCATAGTTATACCCTTTTTCATGGTCGGGGTAGTAATTTCTAATCAATTGTCGTTTCTGGCAAATGCCGGGCAGGCCTACGCCCACGATAACCGCAGCAGAGAGCCTGTCTCCCACGAGGTCGATGCCTTCGCCGAAGACGCCACCAAGAACGGCAAAGCCGGCAGCAGGTTGATCGTTATTGATAAATTCATCAAGGAATTGCTCGCGTTGCGGTTCGCTCATGCCGGATTCCTGCAGCAGAAATTTATGCTCAAATTCATTGGGATCCAGGCACTCATAAAATTGATAAAGGTAGCGGTAGCTGGGAAAGAAGATCAGGATGTTCCCGGTTTGTTTTTTGATAAAGCTGCTAATAATGTTGCACAATTGGGGGAGGGTTTTTTCTCGCAGGCGAAAGCGGGTTTGGATATTTGCCTTATCGATTTTCAGATTTTGCGGAGGGAATGGCGAGCCAAGGCTAAGGTATCTGGTTCCAGGATTACAGCCGAAGAGCTCGCGGTAATATTCAAATGGGGAGAGAGTGGCAGAGAAGAAAGCAGCATTTTTTGAGCAGGAGAGGCGTTCTGCCAGATTTTGAGCCGGGTTCAGGCAATAGAGAGAAATTGTGAGATCGTTTTTCTGCCGGTTATATAGAGTTCTGTAGTGCTCAGAGTAATTTTCCCAGACGTAGATAAAGGTGTTCACCAAAAAATATAATTCTATCAGTTCCCTGCGGAATTCTGTTTTAATGTTTTTTGCCAGCCAGTGATCGGCAGCTCTGATGAATTTGCGAGCCGGTTCTGCCAGTTTTTCAGGTAGATGGCAGTCATCTTCCTCATCTAATAGCATCTCCTTTTTGTAATGCAAAAATATCTGGTTCAATTTACCGAGTAGACTGTAAATTTCGGGTTGTCTGCCTTTGAGGCGGCGGCGGATTTTGAGAATTTGAGATTTCTGCAATTCAGCGGAATACATTCCCCTTGACCGGTCTACCAAATTATGAGCTTCATCTACCAGGAAAGTGTAATTCTCGTTACTTGCTTCAAAGAATCTTCGCAGATAAACTCTGGGATCAAAGGCATAATTATAATCGCAGATTATGCAATCGCTATAGAGGGCAATTTCCAAAGAAAATTCAAAGGGACAGATAGAATGTTTACGGCTGAATTCTTCAATAATATTACGATCACAGACCTTAACAAAAAAGATATCACGCACGGCATCATTAAGTCGGTCATAAAATCCTTTGGCAAATTCACATTCATCCGGATGACAGGCACTTTGAGGATTAAAGCAAACCCGTTCTTTGGAAGTGAGCACCAAAAAGCGGCAATCCAGACCGTTATCAGCCAGATTTTGAGCAGTTTCAGCAGCAATAGTCTTGCCGGTTGTTCTCGCTGTAAGATAAAAAATACGGTCTGTAAAACCAGTACCGATAGCTTTGAGAGCCGCAAATAGTGTGGCAAGCGTCTTGCCTATACCGGTGGGCGCCTGAACTATTATTTGTCCGTCATTTTTGATATTGTGATAGATTTCCACAGCCAGTTCACGCTGACCCAAACGGTATTTTGGGTAGGGAAATTCCATTTTCCGGAGACTAATATCTCGCTTGGTCTGCCAGATGGACTTCAGCTTTGCCCATTCATAAAATTTATCCAGCACATCTTTAAAGAATTCGTCTAATTCTGTGATATTATAATGCTCTTTTAACTTTGTCTCTTCTTTTGTATCCAATTGATATATCGCCAGCTGGACAGTGATATCCCTCAATTCATTCTGCCGGCAATAGATAGCAGCATAGATTTTTGCCTGCCCCCACCAGAGTAATAAGGCTTGAGGTGATATTTTTTCAAGCGGATGTGATGTGGTTTTTATTTCTTCTATTATCACTTCCTTATCTGTGATATAGAGCCCATCCATTCTGCCACGGATAGCCAGTAAAAAATCTTCGGTTTCCAGTTTATAATTCAAAGTCACTTCTTTCCGGTAGTTATCTGGTCTGGATTTCTGCAATTTTTGATGAGCCCGTAAGCCCTGCTGAGCCCTTCTTGAGCTGGTATACGTTTCCAGATCAAGGTCTCCGCTGCGGAAACAAAATTCAATTAGCAAGCGGACCGAAACTCTAAGCTCTGTTTTCTCTTTCACAAGTTCGTTTTATTTTCGTCAAGAGGCGGTTTTTTCTCTTTTGCAAATCTGCAATTTGTCTGCCGGAGACAAATTCACCTGTCCAGGTGATCTTCTCAGCCTGCTCCGTCCATCTGAGAGCCTGGTGGTAATCTTTATCCCTGTGCTCGGCAATTTTTGCCAGTTCCACCAGCGCATAGCTCTCGCTGGCAGCAGCTTGCTCCCAGAGCAGACAGGCATCTTCCAGTCTGCCGTTTCTTTTGTAGAGAAAAGATAGCTGACGCAGGCAAATATCAGATTGAGCACCATTAATCCCTTGCAGAAAGAATTCTTCTGCCTGGTCAAGGTCTCCCTGGTCACTCAATAGCCGCGCCACCCCGGATTCATCAATGGGTATCGGGCTATCCCGCTCTATCACCCGGGCAATAATCGCAAAAAGCACCGGCAGAGATAGAATATCCGTGCGGTTATGGGTAAATACTTTTTTAAGAAGAGCGGCGTTTCCGGTTTCGAGGTAATTAAAATAAATTTGCGGTATGTCTTCCGAGGGCAGGTCGTCTTCAGGATCACGAATAAGTCCCAGAAGCTTATCTTCCAGATTATTTAAACTGCAATCACAGAGCACACGTCTCCAGAACCTGCGGGAGAGATAGAGCAGATCGATATCAGGCACGCCTGCTAAAACCGGATGCCTGCCGTTCATAAGATAACGCATGTTTATCAGATTGGCATCAAAGCTGCGCCCATTATACGATACGGGTATGCAGCTCGAATGAAATTCGGCTTCCATTGCCTGCAAATATATATCTTCTGCTGCCGGATCACCTAAAAAATATTGACGTAGTACAAATCTATCATCATAAAACCTGCCAAAACCGGTGAGAAATACCCAGGTACCCACGCCATGGCTCAAACCGGTGGTTTCTGTGTCATAAAATAAAAGATCGCTCAGACAGATTTCTTCGCTTATACCTGCCCAGCTCTTTATCACTAAGGGTATATTGAATTTATCTAAAAAAAAACTGCCGTGGCTCAAGGGTAATCTGTATATGTATTCTGCCCTGAATATTTTTTTTTCGCTATCTATATATCTGCCGTTCAGCAAGTTAGAGATTTCGGTAAAATCAGCCTTTTTTTCAACTCGGTTAAGCTTTTCTTTCAAGGTATTTTTGAGAATCTCTTCCAGGTCATACATCTTCTGCCACCAATAATTTCAGCAGGGCAATCACCTTGGATTTGGCGCCTTCGCCGCTTTCGGATACGGGTCCGGTGCAGGCGGGACAGCCGTCTTTGCAATTGCACTCGGAAACAATTTCCTTTGCTTCTGCCAGAATCTGCTGGTGCTGCCGGTAGAGCCGCGTTGCTAACCCAATTCCACCCGGGGTGGTATCATAGATAATAATGGCAGGTTTTCCCCCTGCCAGATTACTGTTACGCTGAACGTCCACACCAATATCACTACGGTCACACATCAGGTGAAGGGGAGCAATATTCTGCAAGAGCCAGCTTAAGCCGGCAAGACTGCTCTGGATATAGGTTTCCTGCTCCGCCAGCCGATGGCAGGCAGGACATAGTGTAATGAGATTTTCTTCGCGGTTTGCTTCATAACGATTGATGAACTGGCGAAAGGGAATTTTGTGATGCACATGGAAGGCAGCACCAGATTCTTTGATCCCGCAATTAACGCAGGAATATTCATCGCGCTTGCGGATTTTTTCTGTGAGCCTACGCCAGCCTTCGCCATATTGATTCGGAGAATTATTCCAGTCACCAGAGCTTTTGAGTGATTCTATTATCTCATCCTCAGGGCAAAACCAATAGGCAGTGGTGACAAGCTCTGTGAGTGGCATATCGAGGCTGCCCTGATCAAGGATTTCCTGGCTGCCCCATTTTATCCTTTTAAAACCCGTTACCTGCCGCTCTACACGCACCTGTCCCTTAAATTTCCAAGCTCCGGTCACCTCTTTGCGCTCCAGTTCCTTAAGAAGCTCATAATCACTTCTGGAGATTGACTGAGTATAATAATCAAGCGATTCCTGCCTGAGACGTGCAATTTTTGCTGCAAAATCAAGTTCTTCTACTAAATACGAAATGCCGTTATGGATATACACAGCTTGCGGATGAACCATCCAATAGGCACTGGCTTCATCCACCTTACCAATGATCTCGCCTTCGCACTGCAGTATATATTCGCCACTGCCCGTTGTTCGTAAAGAGATGCTGCCCGCAGGATAGGTATCAGAACGCCAGAGATATTTTTTACCGGACTTGTGGACTTTCCCATACTTTTGCAGTAAATCGAGGTATTGGGTAGTTTCATCACTGCTCAGATTTCCAAAACGCTCTCCGCTTCTAAATGGCTTTTCAAATAAAGCACATTCAAAGTGGTGCAGCAGTATAAAGGGATTATCCGGATTGATCAGAGCCTGTTCCGGAAAGCCAGCAAAAATGTAATCCGCATGCTTAACCAGATACTGGTCTATAAGGTCATTGCCGGCAACAAGCACGCCAAGCGAATCTGCCTGTTTACGTCCGGCTCTGCCCCATTGCTGCAAAGTGGAGGCTATGCTTCCCGGATAACCACAGATCACTATCACATCCAGCCCGCCTACATCTATCCCCAGCTCCAATGCACTGGTTGCCACTACCGTATTTATCTCCCCGGCTTTCATAAGCGTTTCTATTTCACGACGCTGCTGCGCCAGATAACCGCTTCTGTAACCCAGCACACTGTCCGGCTCCCTAAGATTTCGCTGCAGATAGCTCACAATTAGCTCTACCAATCTGCGAGTGTGAGCAAAAATAATGGTCTGCTGTGCTCCTTGCGTAAAATATTCCCCCAGAGAAATGGTTTCCAGCATCGAGGAACGCCGGATTGACAGCTCGCTATTGATCAGAGGAGGATTATAAAGAGCATATACTTTTCTTCCCTGGGGAGAGCTATCCTTATCTATCACAAAAACGTCCTCTTCGATCAAGCGGGTGATAAATTCCTGCGTATTGGCTAAAGTGGCAGAAGTGCAGATAAATTGCGGGTCTGCTCCATAAAATGAAGCTATCCGCTTGAGCCTGCGGATTACATTGGTGAAATGAGAACCGAATATTCCACGGTAAAGATGAACTTCATCTATGACTACTAATCGCAGGTTAGCAAAAAAATTTGCCCAACGGGTATGATGCGGCATTATTCCCAGATGAAGCATATCCGGATTAGTAAAAACAAAATTAGAATTTTCGCTGATCAATTTTCTCTGGCTGGCTGGAGTGTCTCCATCATAAATTCCTATCCCGCCACATACTGCACCGCTCTCCTCCATAACTTTGGATAGTAATCCGGCAAGTTCACGCTTCTGGTCTTGAGCTAAGGCTTTGGTGGGAAAGAGGAACATAGTACGAGCCTGCCGGTTCTGCAACCAGATATCCAAAGCCGGCAATTGATAACACAAGCTCTTCCCGCTCGCTACACCCGTAACGATTGCCAGATGTTTACCGTCTTTAAAAGCTTCAATAGCCTGGCTCTGGTGACTGTATAACTCCCTGATCTTCTGCCGGGAAAGAACAGATCGAATAGAAATAGACAATGATGGCGGAATTGGCGAAAAATCACCCGATCTTGCCGGAATATCTCGGACTGCTGCTATATTCTTGCCGAACCTTTCATCTGTCAGAAATTTCGCTATCTTCTGTCTATTATCCATCTGCCTGTCCTTTTCCTTTTACGACACCATTAATTGCCCGCTGCAAAATCGTCAACTCCATTTATTTATTAACCCGCTAACTGGGAACTGGGAACTGGGGACTCCCTAATCCCTAATCCCTAATCCCTAATCCCTAATCCCAAGTCCCAAGTCCCAAGTCCCAAGTCCCAAGTCCCGAGTCCCAAGTCCCCAATCACCAATCC
>CAZRXY010000055.1:0-2090 GCA_964604155.1 uncultured Candidatus Cloacimonadota bacterium
ATACGGCACAAAAAAAGACAGGCCTCTATTGACTGTGCCTATAGAAAACAAGATGCCGAAGGTATATCAGGGGCTTATGGCTAATGTGACAAAGTAGAATTAATGACTAGTTCAACCGATCTAAGTTTAACCCGTTACAAAATATATAGATTTTTATGAGCCAAGATACTACGTAGCCAAATATTTTTTATATAATGCATTTTATCAATCGACAATCTCATTTCTGGAGTGACGTAAACTATGTTAAAGGCATTTTGCTGCAGAAATAAATGCAATTAAAGGAGATTATTAATATGGATAATGTTGTTATTGTTAGTGGGTTGCGCACTCCCATAGGTAGCTATGGGGGTTCTTTGCGTAACATACCAGCATATAAACTCGCGACTATTGCAATTAATGAAGCAATAAAGAAAGTTAATATTAACCCTGCTTGGGTAGATGATGTGATTATGGGGCAGGCTTATCAAAATGGTGAATCTGCTAATGCTGCTAGAATGGCCCTTCTTGATGCTGGATGGCCAGAAGAAGTTCCTGGAGTTACCATAGATCGAAGGTGTTGTTCTGGGCTAGATGCTATCTTTTTCGGAGTAATGAAGATTCAAACTGGAAATGCAGATATAATCGTTGCTGGAGGTTTGGATAGCATGAGCCAGGCAGAGCTTTATATTCCGGGGCAGATAAAATGGGGTATTGGAGGAATAAATGATGAGAAATGGGGATTCATGCCCAGGGGACATGGTGCACTTTCTATTTGGGGGATACCACTTTATGATAGGATCCAACGAGCGAGAGTGATGTCTCAACCAATTGAAAGGTTCGGAGAGCTTAACTCTATGATGACATGGGCGGAAACTGCTGCTAGGAAGGAAGGTATTACTCGTGAGGAAGCAGACCAATGGGCATTTAGAAGCCATCAAAAAGCTATTGCTGCTATAGATTCTGGAAAATTGGCTGAGGAAACTACTCCTGTGACTATTCCACAAAGAAAAGGGGATTCATTGCTTTTTGAGGCCGATGAAACACCGAGACGTGATACTACTTTAGAGAAACTTGCCAAATTGCCCACGGTTTACACTGATGGCATATGTACCGCGGGAAATTCGTCTTCTGAAAACGATGGAGCTGCTGCAGTAGTATTGGTTTCAGAAAAGAAAGCAAAAGAGCTAGGTTTAGATCCTATGGCCTATTTTAAATCTTGCGCTGTTGCCGGTGCTGATCCAGCTGTTACGTATCCAGCGGTTCCTGCTTCTGTGAACAAAGCCCTGGAAAAAGCGGGGATCACTATAGAAGAAGTAGACCTTATTGAAATACAAGAGGCATTTGCCGTCCAAGCACTTGCAGATGCCAAGTTGATGGGAATTAAAAAAGAGGAAACTGATAAAAAAGTTAATGTGAACGGATCTGGTATCTCTCTTGGCCATCCCATTGGTGCCACAGGCGCGATGCGGCTCGTAACGTTACTTCATGAAATGAAAAGACAGGGCAGTCGATATGGGCTCGAAACTATCTGCGGAGGAGGTGGGCAAGGAATTTGTGCGATCGTAGAAAGGAGATAAAGGCACCTATAATAACAACGTCTCAAGGCCCGTTGCTAGGTGTGGCTACAACTATACAGCGTTTTTTTCCTACTGCGTGATATTAATTGATGAAAAAATATAATTCAAAAATTTTTATGCCAAAGTTCCCCTATCTTAAAAGAACTATCTTATCGATTTAATATGGGTTTCCTGCAGTATGATTTTCCTTTTACTGGCTACAAGACCAGAAGTTGAAAAACCCGTTTCTGCAAAGGAGTCAGTTCAGTAAGCTCATAAAACGGAGACCCCGCTTTATCAGATTTGACTCGACAGCGGTTACGGCTACGAGTCGCAAGCTCAGCCAAAAGAGTCTGGAAGCTGTGTATTTCAAACCCATCCGGTGTAAGGCGAATCGTTTTCTTTTTCTTTGCCAATGCAGATGGTTTTGCAGGTTTGACAGGATCTCGCGCCATGCGCCTCTCATCGAGTTGTTCATCTTCGAACAAAAGCGGTGATAAGGATTTTCGCATGTGATACTCCACGTAGTAGGCTAACATACAAAGAAAGATGTGC
>CAZRXY010000056.1:0-49186 GCA_964604155.1 uncultured Candidatus Cloacimonadota bacterium
CAGGTCTGGAAAGAGAGTTAAAGGATATTGATCGTTTGATAAGAGAAGTGAGACGAGCTTCAACACTTGCACCAACTTTAGAGGAAAAACTGGAAGGGCTCAGACAATTAAAAAACCTGGAAACTCAAAGAAGCCAGAAACGGCGCACTCTATTTGATGCCCAGGATGAAATTGATGAAAAAAGGGATGAATTGATTAAAGAAATTGAGCATAAATTGATTCAGAAATGCACTGAGAGATTGCTTTACAGTATAAGATGGAGGATAAAATGAACAAAGTAGAAGAAGAAATTTTAAAGAATATTATAACAGAATTCAGGCAACAGAAACTTTTATCAGAGATTAAGATTACAGAAATGGAAAGAAGCATTAAATCCGGGAAAATGACCATAGGTGACTGGACTATTCTTTTTGATACAGACAGACCTGACACAATATCCGGAGGAATCAAAAATGAAAGTAAGTAAAATTTCCATCGATGGTTTCAGGGGTGCAACACAGCCAGTTGATATTAAGTTTGATGATAAACCGGTCATTTTAATTTTTGGAGAAAATGGATCTGGTAAATCAACTGTGGTTGACGCATTTGATTTCATCTGTAACCAGAAATGCGGAGCATTAGAGGGGATGAGCATTACTGGAAATAAGAAAAATTATGTTCCATCCATTGGGATATCACCAAATCGAATAAATATTAGTCTCTCAAGCGGGGATTCAATATGGTCTGCTTCTTTATCAAAAGATATAAGAGTATCACCAAATTGTCCTCAAGCAAATATTTTAAGACGCAATGAAATTACAAAACTTATAACAGCAATACCAAGTAAAAGATTTGAGGAGTTACATCGATTTGTAGAAATTCCAATAATCGAATCTGTAGAATCATCTTTAAGAGAAGCAGTTAAGGTGATGGAATTAGAATATAATTTATCAGTTAAAGCACTTTCACAAGCAAATATTAATTTACGACAAATATTTGAAGCAGAAGATTGTCCTGGAACAAATGAAAGAAAATGGGCAGAACAAGAAGCTGGAAAAAATATTTCAACGCTTAATAATACAATCAAACAATATGATGAAATTCTTAGACCTTTAAATGCAGTATCTCAATTGTATGCTGAATGGGATAACATTAAAAGGGATACTGAAGAAAAAAATAGAATTCATGATGATGTAGTAAATGAATTGGAAAAATTGAAAGAGAATCTGGTTTCTCAAAGTTCTGAATTACTTGCCATTTTAGAATCATCAAAAAAATATCTCCAAAATGACTTTAATACATTTACTTGTCCTGTATGTGAGCAAACAATAGTACCTCAGGAACTCCTTGAAAGACTTAGTCAAAGAATTGAATCGATGAGTGTTCTTTCTCGATTGATAAAAAAGGAAGAAGAAGCAAGAAATACTCTAAAAGTGCAAATGGCAATTAATAATCAAAAATGGAAAGCTATTGTAACCCAATCAAATGAATTACTTGAAAAAGTGAATAGTAGCAATTTAACTCTGTTATCAACAGCAAAATATATAATCACATCAGAATTTAATATTGATTTTAACGATGAATATAATTCTGATTTAGATAATAAAATAGCTGAATTTCTTAAATTCTTTCTGCTATATAGCAAAAAAATTACTGAACAGAAAAATTCAGATCAGAAGTCACTAAGTCAGTCAAATTTAATCAAAACGTTATTGAATTCTATTCAAGAAAATGAAGATTTAGCAAAAAATAAAAAACAATTAAAAGAGAAACTTGGAAAAGCATTAATTGTCATTGAAACTAACAGGAAAAACAGTATTGACAATACTCTCAAAATTATTTCTGATGAAGTAGATAGAATGTACCAAAAGCTACATCCAGATGAAGCAATTGGGAGTGTAAAGCTGTATCTCAAACAAGGTGTTAAAGGATCTCTGGAATTAGAAGGACAATTTCATGGAAAACTCAATATTCCTCCGCATGCATATTTTAGCGAATCTCATCTTGATACTCTGGGAATATGTATCTTTCTTGCATTAGCTAAACACTTCAATCAGGACAATCAGATTATCATTCTGGATGATGTTCTTACTTCGGTGGATAATCAACACCTTGACCGGTTTATGAAACTGATTAGTGAAGAAGCTGAGCAATTTGGTCAGATTATCATCACAACTCATTACCGAGGCTGGAGAGATCGTTATCGCTGGGCAAAGGGAGATTTATCTAAAACTCAAGTGATTGAACTAGGACCCTGGACTTTACAAAATGGTATTCATACGGGAGAATTTATATCAGCAATCGACGAATTAAGAAATCATATTTCAACTCCATTAATAGACCGACAGGCTTTAGCATCAAAAGCTGGAATTATTCTGGAATCTATTCTTGATTTTATAACTCTTAGATACCACTTAAAGGTTCCTCGAAATGCAAAGAATGAATATACTCTCGGGGATCTGGCGAGCAGTATGGACAGAAGAATCGGAGATATATTAACCTGCAAAAAGACAGATGCTCAAGGCAATACACAAGAGACAAAATTGAAATCCTTAATTGAAAATTGTGTAAAATGGACTTGGGTCCGAAATTGTGTTGGTTGTCATTTTAATAAGCTTAGCAATGATATTTCTGACAGCGATATAAGTGAATTTGCCCGATCTGTAATAACTCTGGCGGATACAATCATCTGTCCTGTCTGTAAATCTCTTCCATTAAGAAGACCTTCGGGTAGTTTCTGGCAATGCAAGTGCCAATCTAATTTTATTGAAATGTATCCATTAATATTTCCTGGGGCTGATCTTTTAGTTGTAGATGAAGAAGAATAAAGGGAGTAAAGGCAATGAGAAGGATATCTACACCTATTGAAATTCAGGGTTTAAAAAAAACTCTTCATACTTTATTTGATTCTAAAATACCCCCTTTACAGATTGGTACATTGGAAAATATTGAGAAAAACTTTCTTAGCAAAGCTTTAGCAGCATTTACAATTTATAAACAAACTCATTGTTCAATTGATGCAGCAGCAGATGCTATAGTAGATGGAGGTAGTGATTGTGGAATTGATTTAATCTATTTTGATCCACACTTTACTATACTCTATCTAATACAATCAAAATATTGTGAAAAAGCTGACGCTGAACCAAGCCTTGGAGAGGTTAGCAAATTTGGTAATGGAGTTGATTATTTGTTAAGTTCTAATTGGGCGCAATTTAGTGAGAATCAGAAAATTCAAGCAAGAATTCCAGATATATCAGCTACGTTAAGGAACGAATCATTAAAAGTGATAGCAATTCTTGTTTACTCAAGTTTCAATAATCTACATCCTGATAGATTGGCTATTTTTCAAACCCTTATGGATAGATATAATACTGATGAATATCTTTGTTTTAAGCACTTCAACCTTGTTAGTATCCATGATTGGATAATTGGATTAGATGATGGATACTTAAGAGATCCAATTAATTTGATATTTCAATATCCAGGTAGTACAAACGGAAATTTTAAAATGATTTATGGTTTAGTAAATATCAACGATTTAGCATCAATTTATCGTACTTGTGGAGCAGATCTCGTGGAAGCAAATATTAGGAAGTATAAGGGGTCTACAGAAGTAAATAAAGCTATTGAATTTACTTTATTGCATGAGCCACATTTATTTCATTTATTTAATAATGGAATAACAGCTTATTGTTCAAAATGGCAACCACTCCCTGCGAGTAGGGGAAATATTGAAGCACAAGAGATCGTTATACATGATTTGAATATTGTCAACGGTGCTCAAACACTAGGAATAATCGGCAATCAAAGAGATTTACCTACAGAAGGTTTGATTTTTTTAAAACTAATATCTTTATCATATTCTGAAGATGAAAGAGAATTTGCTAATAAGTTAACAAAGTTTACTAATAATCAGAATCACATCTCTGCTGAAGATTTTGTAGCACTTGATAGCGAACATGCTCGAATTCATAAAACTTTGAATTTTCATAACATTAAATACCAGTATAAAGATGAAAAACCAATTAAGACTCCTCGAAAAAATTATTTCAGTTATAAGGAAGCTTGCCGAGCATTGGCTTGCAAACATAATAATGACTTTTCTTTAATTCGCTGTATAATTAGTAATCCACGACGAGTCAGTTCTGTTTCAATAGGCACAGAACTATTTCATAAGGAAAACTCACCAAGAAATATTTGGAGATTAGTTCAAATTAAGAGAATTGTTGAGAAAACTATGAGGCAAAATTCCAGTACTGAAACTGGAATACGAAAAGACTTTTTTGCATATTGTCGTTGGCTGGTTTTACATATTTTTTACATTATACTTGACATTGTTGATAGTGAGGATTTGAATCTCTCAGATACAGAGAAAAATGATGTAGTACAAAAATGTCAGGAAATCGCTGAAAATATGTGGAATGTTTTAGAAAATAAAAGATTCGTGACTCGTGATAGCTTAAACAATTATAGCGCATCGCGAACAATGAGATCAATTTTTTCTGATATTAATGATTGCAAAACTATCAATAACACTGTATTAGAAATACATGAGGCAGGTAATAAGTGACTGATCAGAAACTTGAACTAACCTGGATTGGCAAAGATAAAAGACCACGACTAGAGCCGCGGATTCTATTGGAAGACAAGGAAATGAGTTACCATGCTCTTCACAGAGTGACAGAGAAGGATATTTTCGATAATCGCTTAATTTTTGGTGATAATCTATTGGCTTTAAAGGCTCTGGAACATGAATTTACCGGTAAAGTAAAATGTATATATATCGATCCTCCTTATAATACAGGAAATGCTTTTGAACACTATGAAGATGGAGTAGAACATAGTATCTGGCTTGGATTGTTGAGAGATCGTTTGGAATTATTGAAAAATTTATTAAGTAATGACGGTTCTATTTGGATAAGCATTGATGATGATGAAAGTCATTATTTGAAAGTATTATGCGATGAAATATTTGAAAGACAGAATTTTATTTCTAATGTAATATGGGAAAAGAAGTTTTCTCCTCAAAATGATGCAAGGTGGCTATCTGACAGCCATGATCATATTTTACTTTTCGCAAAATGCAAGGAAAAATGGAAACCAAACCCATTACCAAGAACTGAGAAAATGGACAGTAGATATAAAAATCCAGATAATGATTATAGAGGTCTTTGGACATCAGGAGATCTTTCAGTAAAAACATATTCATCTTCTACTGATTATCCAATTACTACGCCATCAGGTAGAATCGTAAATCCACCAAGTGGATATTGTTGGAGACTATCAAAAGATAGACTTGAAGAATATATTAATGATAATCGCATCTGGTTCGGTTTTAATGGGTCAAATGTTCCTAGGATAAAAAGGTTTTTAAGTGAAGTTCAAGATGGCAGTGTATCCAAAACAATTTGGTATCGTAATGAAGTTGGTGATAATCAGGAAGCAAAGCGAGAAGCAAAAGTATTTAATGAAATTAATGTTTTTGCTACCCCCAAACCCGAACGTTTGATAAAGCGGATTTTGATGTTATCCACTAAACCTGGGGATTTAGTTCTAGACTCATTTCTTGGTTCTGGAACAACCGCAGCGGTAGCACATAAAATGGGACGCCGCTGGATTGGAATAGAATTAGGTGATCATTGCCATACCCATTGCATCCCTCGTTTACGCATGGTAATTGATGGCTCAGATCAGGGAGGAATCAGTAAAACAGAAAATTGGAAGGGTGGAGGAGGATTTAGATATTATAAACTTGCACCATCTCTTCTGGGAAAAGATCGCTGGGGAAACTGGGTTATTAATAAGGAATATAACCGGGAGATGCTGGCGGAAGCAGTCTGTAAGCTGGAAGGTTTTTGTTATGAACCAAGTGACAGTATATATTGGCAACAAGGAAAATCAACAGAAACAGATTATATATACGTAACTACTCAAAATCTGAGTTTTGAACAAGCGCAGTCTCTTGCGGAAGAGGTAGGTTCTAACCGTACTTTACTTGTTATGTGCCTGGCTTTTCGTTGTAGTGAAGACCAGTTTCCTAATCTTACATTACGGAAAATCCCACCCGCAGTATTAAGCCGCTGTGAGTGGAGTAAAAATGACTATAGCTTGAAAGTGGAGAATCTACCTGGTAATCCCTATCCACAGGTAGAGCAAATGTCATTTCTTGATGAGGAGAACGTATGAGCCGTCAGATTAACAACATTACCGGGCGAATGAGTTTACGTTCTCCACAACGGCAATCATTGGAAATACTTGCTAAGATCACTAAAATAATTAAACAACAATCATGTTCAGAGATTTCAGCTTCTCTATCAGCAATTTCTTTAGAATATCCGGGAGTTACTGATTTTGAACGAGATTTTCCATCCTTGTGTTTTGCTCTGGCAACAGGAGTTGGGAAGACCAGATTAATGGGAGCATTTATTTCATATCTATATCTTGAGCATGGAATAAATAATTTCATGGTGCTTGCACCCAATTTAACTATTTATAATAAACTTATCACTGATTTTACAGCTAATACGCCAAAGTATGTATTTCAGGGAATGGAAGGGCAATTAAAAGATACTCCTGTGATCATTACAGGTGATAATTATGAAACTGGTATTGGCGTGCGAAGTGAAGATACTTCTTCAGTTACTGATTTAACAGGACAGATACAATTATTTCGTGAAATCGGGAGATTGCACATTAATATTTTTAATATATCCAAGATCAATTCAGAAGTACGTGGTGGAAAGTCACCACGGATCAAGAGACTTTCCGAATATATTGGGAAGAGTTATTTTGATTATCTGGCAGGAATAAAAAATTTAGTACTTGTTATGGATGAATCGCACCGTTATCGTGCCTCAGCAGGAGTAAGAGCCATAAATGAATTGAAACCGATCCTGGGTTTAGAGCTTACAGCAACACCCTATACAGAAACTGGCAAAGGTACCGTTCCTTTCAGGAATGTGATCTATCATTATAATCTGGCGAAAGCGATGGAAGACGGATTTGTAAAAGAACCTGCAGTTGCTACGCAAAAAGATTTCATTGTCAAAAATTTTACTTCCGAACAGATTGAGGAGATAAAACTTAAGGATGGTATTCGTTTGCATGAGAATACAAAAGTGGAACTCAACACATATCATCATGAAACAGGAAGACCATTAGTAAAGCCTTTTATGTTAGTCATAGCTCGTGATACTACACATGCAGGACAATTAGTAAAGCTGATTCAGTCTGAGCAGTTTTTTGACGGTCAATACCGCGATAAAGTGATTCAAGTTGATTCCAGTAAGTCAGGAACTGAAGAAGACGAGATGATTGCCCGACTTCTGGCAGTTGAAAAGACAGAAGAGCCTACAGAAATAGTGATCCATGTGAACATGCTCAAAGAGGGATGGGATGTTACAAACCTTTACACAATAGTGCCATTAAGGGCAGCAAATGCCCGCGTACTCATCGAACAATCAATCGGCAGGGGTTTACGTCTGCCTTATGGTAAACGTACAGGAGTAGGCGCATTGGACAGATTGAGCATAGTTGCACATGATAAATTTCAAGAAATAATAGACGAGGCAAACAGACCTGATTCGCAGGTGCATCTGACTACTGTATATTTGGATGAATCAGATTTACCTAAGACGAAAACTATTGTTTCGATGTCTAACATGGAAAAGATATTCCAGTCATCAGAACCTGGTATCCCTGATGATAACACAATATTCAAGAATGACACAGAGAGGAATATTGCCAGGCTAACTTACAAAGTGATTACTGAGAATGAGAATCTACCTACATCGCAACGATTACTTAATGATTCTGTGCAGGAACGGGTTGCTGAAAAGGTTACGGAATATCTTACTCCTTCTCAATTAGAAATTCCAGGTCTTACGGATAAGCCCTCTATTATTGATACTGTCAGCAAGGTTATTAAACTTTGGGTTCAACAGTCAATAGACATTCCGAGAATAATTGTTCAACCGATTGGTGATGTGACTGTCGGCTATCATCCTTTCCAGCTTGATTGCTCTTCTGTGCATTATCAACCAGCAGAGCAGGATATACTATTAGAATATCTTCGTACACAACAAAGAGAAATAATAGGTTTATCTTTTAGCAAGAACAGAGAAAAACGTCTGGAAGATTACCTTGTCCGTGGATTAATGAACTATAACGATATTTGTTATGATGAGCAAGCAGAACTGCTTTATGATCTATCAGGGCAAATGGTGGAGCATTTACGAGGATATCTCAAAGATGAAAACGAAATTGTTGATGTGCTTCAATATCACCAGAGGCAACTCGTGGAACTTATTCGTTCTCAAATGCAGAAAAATCAATGGGAGAAGGCATTAGACTATGAAGCTATTGTAAGTAAGGGTTTTACTGAACTAAAGAAAAGTGCTTATACTGTCAGAGAAAGTGATCCAATTTTTAATTTTCATTTGCCGGCGATAGATAAAAGACATATCGACCAGTACTTGTTTGGTGGCTTTAATAGATGCCTTTATCAAGTTCAGAAATTTCAATCAGACACTGAGCGAATGATGGCAATGATTCTTGATCGAGAAAGCCTCAAGTGGTTTAAACCAGCAAAAGGGCAATTTCAGATTTTTGTTAAAACAGGTCTCGACCTCCAGGAATATATACCTGATTTCGTAGCTGAAACTGAGGATATTATCTTAATGATAGAAACCAAATCTAATCGTGATCTTACTTCAAAGGATGTAATTAATAAGAAAACTGCAGCAGAAACCTGGTGCTCTTATGCAAAAAACCATGCCTTAAAATTTGGTGGTAAACCCTGGAGATATGTTTTAATTAGTCATGACATCGTTAAACAAAACATGTCTTTAAATGGTCTGATAAATAATTCATAAAAAAATTTGATAACTAAGGAGGTAGATGTAATATGCAAACTTATCGTAATATTGATGGTGATTCTGGAATTGTATCCTATGAATACGGAAGTGATTGGATTATTGTCAAATTTAAGAATGGTAGAACTTATAAATACACTTACTCAAGTGCAGGTACTACAAACATTAAGCGCATGAAAATATTAGCTGATCAAAGTAATGGACTTAACAGCTTTATTTCAAGGGTTGTGAAAAAAAGATATTTACGAAGAATAAGCTAACAAACCATAATAAAATATGTGACGGTTCGGTAATTAACCTTTTCCTCACATATTTTCATTGCTACTCATGTTTACTGGCTGCTATCCTGTATTACAATCAGAGCAACAGTATTTACAACCATCAATTTTCCAATTTGGGTATTTTATTCGTGCTTCTCTTAGTGCAGAATGACAGTTATTGTGATACTCTAAATCAGTTTTGCTTTTTAGTAATGCTGAGCCAGAAACAACCCACTTCATGAATTTCATGCTCACCTGTTGTTTGTTCATTATTATTCAAATAATACTGTGGCATCACAACCTCCTTTATCATTAAATGTTATATATTAAATGTATGTTAGAGTATCTAATCCGTATTCAGTCATCTCCCTGTTTTTAGAATTTATCGTAGTTCTAATTAACTGGGAAATAAAGTATTAGGTTGTATTAACCCTGGTCGACCATCCCGGAGAGCTAACGCACATCCGGGAGGTCTCAATTGGCAGGTTATCAATAATCTAAGTTACCTTGCGAATGGTCTTTAGACCTTCGCAATGGTGACGACTAATTGTTTACTTGATCATTATTTCCACTTTTCGAATTAATTTCGGGGGTATGCCAGGGGTTATAAGCAAAAAGTTGACAATTTTGGAGGTGGTCAGCAAATGGCGATAGTAGAAGATATATTTTGGAGGATTAGATGTATAAAAGTTCACGATATCTATTGCTGGTGATAATATTGCTGGTATCTGCCAGCCTTTGGTGTCAGAAATCTACGGAACGGCTGGCACGAGAGAAAGGTGTGGAAGCTGAAGAGCTTTGGGAGAGTGAGGATTATGCGAGTTCTGCTTCAGCAGCAGCAGAAGCTATAGCATTATTTAAGAAAGCTGTTGAAGAAGATGGGATTCCCGGTGATGATAGTCTTATTTCTCATTGGCTCTATATAGCTTTTGATTGTTATGTAAAATCGTCGGATTTGGCTGCTGCCTTGGAAATTCTTGAAGACATCATCATGCTGGACACGGGTAATATGAAGTTATATGAGCAAAAAGCGATAATCCAAAAGAAGCTTGATAGGTATGATGATGCTATTGAGACTTATACCTATATAGATTCTTTGAAGCCAAGTGCTTCTATCTGCAACAAACTGGCAGAGATTTATCAGGATCGTGAAGATTGGGAAAATGCTTTATTATGGTATTCCAAATCTTATGCAATCAGACAGGATTCGAAGACAATAAACAATATTGCAGTAATAAATCTCACATTAGGCAGAAACGAAGAAGCTATTAATGCTTACAAGGATTATATTGCTACAGACCCGCCTGCGGCGGCAAAAATCAGAACTTATAAAAATATGGGCAAATTATATGAAGATATTGGTCAGATTGCTAACTCGCTGGAGTATTATGAAAAGTCCAATGAATTGCGTTTTGATAGCCAGTTAACACTGCTTTTGATAAGCCGATACTATGATTTAGGCAGATTAGATAAAAGCCTTGAAAAAATAGAATTGTATTTAAAGGACAAGCCTGATGGAGCAGATGCCTTATATTACAGAGCTCTAATCAAATACGATCGTGGTGATCTTCCCGGCGCTCGTCAAGATTTTGAAAAGATCAATACGAATCCAACCTACGGTTCAATTGCCCAGGGATACATAGAATCTATCGATTCTCAATAGAGCTCATTTAAAATAATTACAACCGGTCACTTGTGATCGGTTTTTTTATTGCAAAAATTTTCATTGTTATTATATTTTGTTTTTGAAAAATAGGAGTGGCGATGAAAAAAATAGTGCTGGCTGTAATATTATTGAACGCGTGCTTACTTGCAAGTGATGATACCGTGGCAAAAATTAGAGCTTATTCCTGGAATAAGTTTATTAATAACTTAGTGGAAGAGAAACTTGAGCTGCGATACAGGGCAAAAGATGATGAGATTTATCTTTATATTCCGGATCAACTAACTCCCACAGAGATCACAATCAGCGATGAATACCGCAAAGTTCTGATTGATTTGATAAAGAAACATGAGAGGCTGGAAACCAGAGCTATCTCCTGGGAGGAGCAATACGATGAAGAGCTGGGAGCCTTGCCTACGGCAGACAGCCGCTTTATGAAGGGCTCTTTCTGGTATGATTCCAGAGTAAATACGACAGCAAATTTCTTTTCGCAAAGCCCTGAGATGCACCAGTTCATCCTATTTTTTAGCGAAATGCCCGCCAGTGAGAATAAATCGATATCCTGCAAGGGGCGAACTTTCTATTTTGGGCAAAAAGAGATAAAGGAACTTAAGAATATATTTCTGGAAAGAAATTTTATAAAATACAGACCTAAGAAATAAAAAAACCCTTTTTGCTTGCCAGCAGCAATAGGGACAATAAACTGTCTCCGATTTAATAAATTAACAGGAGTATATTATGAGAAGGACATATATAGCTGGAAACTGGAAGATGAATAAAACCTTTCAGGAGGCGGATGACTTTTTATTTCAATTGGGAGAATTTTTGGCAGACACATCTCTTGGAGAGATAGAGGCTATGATATTTCCGCCATTTACATATATAGAGCTTGCAGGAGATGCTTCAGAAGAATTCTGCCTTTCTGTAGGAGCACAAAATGTATCTGAGCACGATCAAGGGGCTTATACTGGGGAGATTTCTGCAGATATGCTTTCATCTATGTCAGTAGATTATTGTCTGGTGGGGCATTCTGAACGGCGTAAATATTTTTTTGAGACAGATGCAATCCTCAATAAAAAAGTTCTTCAGCTTCGGAAGCAATTTATCAAACCGGTTCTCTGTGTGGGAGAGGTTCTATCTGAGCGTGAGGAAGGCAAGGCATTTGAGGTAGTGAGGAACCAATTGGTGAATTGTCTTAAAGGCGTGGAAATAGATGATAATCTCTTAATAGCCTATGAGCCTGTCTGGGCAATAGGCACGGGTGTGACTGCTTCACCGCAGCAGGCGGATGAGATGCATTCTTTTATCCGCAAGTGGATTGCAAAAGAGTATAATGCGGAGACGGCAGAAATGCTTCCTATCTTATATGGTGGCAGCGTGAACCCGTCCAATCTGGCAGAGCTTCTTTCTCAGCCTGATATAGATGGCGGCTTAATTGGCGGAGCTGCTCTGGATGTAGCCAGCTATATAAAGATGTTGCAGATAGCCAGTTCGGCAAGATAATACGGAGAAATTGATGATTGATCTCAAATATATACGCTGTAATCCTCAGCAGGTTAAAGAAGCCATTGAGCTTAAAAATGAAAAAGCCGATATAGACCTGATACTTCAGCTTGATGAAAAGAAGCGTAAGCTGCAATTTGAATTCGATAATATCAGATCAGAGCAAAAGAAATTGAGCAGCGAGATAGCAATATTAAAAAAGACGGGAGCAGATGCTACTGAGATCATGGAAAGGACAAAATCTTTTGCGGAGCAATTAAAAGATATCACCACCGATTTATCTGAGATACAAACGGAACTGGATATGATGCTGCTAAAAGTACCGAATATTCCGGCATTGGATGTTCCTCAGGGTGGCGAAGAAAATAATATATTCATCAGGCACTGGGGTAATAAGAAGGAATTTGATTTCAGACCGCTTGATCAGGTGGAGCTTGCTGACAGGAATTCGCTAATAGACCTGCAAAGAGCTGCCAGAATGTCCGGCAGCGGGTTCATAGTATATACCGGCAGAGGTGCTGCTTTAGAGCGTGCTCTCATAAATTTCTTTCTTGATTTTCATACAAAAAAGCACGGGTATACAGAATTATCCGCTCCTCTTATCGTGAATAGACAGACAATGACCGGCACCGGGCAATTACCGAAACTCGAAGAAGATATGTATCATATAGATGCAGACGATATGTTTTTGATCCCCACTTCTGAAGTTTCCGTAACAAATTTTCATGCAGCCGAGATTCTGCAAAACCCCGATCTGCCCATCAGGTATGTTTCCTATAGTCCCTGTTTTCGTCGTGAAGCCGGTTCCTACGGCAAGGAAACTAAAGGGCTGCAACGCGTTCATCAGTTCAATAAAGTGGAAATGGTCCGCTTTGTCCATCCTGAAAAATCCAGCAGAGCTCTGGAAGAGATGGTTAATGATGCAGAAGATATCCTTCAGGCACTAGGATTGCATTACCGCGTTATCCTTCTGGCGACGGGGGATCTCAGTTTTGCTTCAGCGAAGACATATGATCTGGAAGTATGGGCACCTGGAACTGGAAAATACCTTGAGGTTTCCTCAGTTTCAAATTTCCTTGATTTTCAAGCACGCCGTGCTAATATAAGGTTCCGAGACAGCAGCGGCAAGGTGCAATATCTGCATACTCTTAATGGCTCCGGTCTGGCTACGCCCAGGACTTTTATTGCACTTATAGAGACCTGGCAGAATGTAGATGGCACGATCACTGTCCCGGCAGTTTTGAAGCCTTATTTGGATAACAGAGATATCCTTTAGATAGCTTTTTATCTTTTTTGACTCCACTTTAATATTTTTTGTGCATCGGCACCAACCGATAGCCTGATCTCCATGGTGTAGGCATCAATCTTTTCATATTCAAAATCTGCGTCATAGATATTAGTCAATTGGTTATCTAATCTATGGTGGATGATCACCTGTGCAATTTTTTTGCTGTTATTATCTATGGTGATCTGATAATCTGAGCTTTGAATACGCCTTTTATCATCGGCATAATTAATCTTAAGGGTTTTTGTTTCGGCAGAAAGATCAAAAGCATCACCGAGAACGATGATCACTTTCTGTCCTACTGACGTATTATCCAGTCTGCTATCTCCAATATACTGGTTTTCGCCATCGCTTTTATCCGGTGTGTAAATCTTTATCAAACCTGCCGGCAGTGGTAAACCTATGCCGTTTTTTTCAATATTATCAAAAGCGATAGTCTTCTGCAGATTATTGCCATAGCTGGGGCTTTTGTAGTAATAATAATCATCGGCTATCACCTGGCTGGAGGGGTACAATCTAATTTGCTGCTGCGTGTTATCAGCCAGATCTACCTTTTCTGAGAGAGTATATAGATGAAAAGCCGATATGGTAGACTGGCTCATGGAAGGCATCTCATAAGATAGTGCTGCCTTATCTGATCTGGGCATCATCATATCGATATTAGATCCGCCATCTCTTGTATTTTGAATATCTCCGGCAATTAGTTTCAGGTCTGCTGAAATAAAATTCTTTCCCGAATTATTAGTAAGCTCTACCTGGCTTGCCAAATCCAAAATTTTGCTGTCTTCATCCCATACTGCCTGATAGATTGTTTTCCAGCCTATATTGTCTGCCAGATAACTGTACTCAAGATTGATATTGCGGGTAGTTTCGGAGTATAGTTTCCAGGTAACTAAGGGTGTGAAATCCTCATCTTTACGATATCCTTCTTCGAAACTAATACCGCTTATCTGGGCTTCGCGGAGAAGATTAAATTTCTCTGTTTTTTCTTCTATAATCCCCAGATATTTACCATCATAGTATTTTAGTATTCCTGTAATAGTGGGGTTTTCTGAGAACGAGATTCTGATGCGGCTATCTATTGCCTTGTCTATTATGCTGGAAAAACCTGTAATCCCAGGCTTAAAATGCTGTGAGACCACATCTATCCCAGATTCCTTGTTACCAAGCCTTAATGAATTGATAATTATACTGCTTGGCAGATTTTCCAGTTCGATAGTATTCTCACCTTTAGTGAGCCGTACCGGCTGGCTGGTATGAATAAGGGCAAATCCGCTGCCGCGATTAGTATAAACCGTGAGAGCATCTGCACCGCCAGCTACACAAAAAATTGTCATTAGAATACAAAAAATCGTCTTCATTTTATTCCTCCCTGTCTGTAAGTTTCTGCTTGATAGATCGGATGATCATTTCAATTGCCACCGAGTTATGCCCCCCTATCGGAATTATTATATCTGCAAAACGTTTGCTGGGCTCTACAAATTCCAGGTGCATGGGACGCACCGTCGATCTATATTGAGTGATGATACTTTCCAGGCTTCTTGCTCTTTCTTTGATATCTCTCTCCATTCTGCGGAGAATCCGCAAGTCTGCATCCGTATCCACATAAATTTTTATATCAAGTAAATCCCGCAATTTTCTATTCTCAAATATGAGGATTCCTTCAAGTATTATCACTTTGGTTGCGGGAACGCTAATTGATCTTTCGGAGCGCAAATGCCTTACATAATCAAAAACCGGCATCTCGATTGATTTATTTTGTTTTAATTTTATAAGGTGCTCAACCAGCAATTCGTTTTCAAAAGCATGGGGATGATCAAAATTAAGCTGAGCCCGTTCTTCCTGGGTTTTTTCCGGATACGAATAATAGTAGTTGTCCTGCTTGATAATGGTAATATTTCCGTGGATTTCTTTAGCAATATGATTAGCAATTGACGTCTTGCCTGAGGCTGTTCCTCCAGCTATACCGATGAGTAATGGCTTCATCACTACCCCTTTATATTTTTTATAAAATCCGCCACCAGTAATCCTGATTGCATATTTAGAATGCTGCTAACGTATTGCGGTGATCTTTGTACATATTCTCTGAAAGAGAGGGTGGTTTGAGGATGAGAACAGATATTATCCGCAGTTATCACGGCTCCATCCGCCAGTTTGTTTTCCACAAGCAGCAGATAATCCAGATATGCCGGTTTACCTGCATCGATAAACAAAAAATCTATGCCGCAGCGAAACTCCGCTAACAAATCTTCTGCTTTACCCGGATGCAGCCTGATATTTGCCTGCTCCTTCAAGTTATCTTTTGCCAGCAGATACCTTTGCTCATCCACTTCGATGGAATGGACAATTCCACCGGATTCCCGGGCAGCTAAGCTTAGCCACATAGTGGAATAGCCATTTGATGTTCCCACTTCCACAATGTATCTGGCTCTCTTGATCCTAACCAACAAGAATAAAAATGCCGCTGTTTCATCATCAATATTCCAGAGTCGATTGTTTTCACGCTTTTGCCTGCTGAATCTGTCAAATTCCTCCTGATATTTCGCTTTTATCATTTCCATGTGTATGAGCCAAATGTCCCGCGTAATCCAAAATAAACGTAGTAGGGGATGTATATAAGTTCTGCCAGGGGAAACCAAAGTAATTGCCTGAGCTGTTTCTGGCGGCTCAAAAATATCCAGAGCAGTATAAATTCGCTGCTTAATTTCATAAGTATCTGGTATATAAATGCAGTAAGCGGGAATATACACACTATTGTGAGAATAAATATCATGGTGAGATATAGATAATAGATAAAGATAAAAAGAGTAAGCAGTTTAATCGCTGGTGGATATAATCTCCATTTGGAAGCACGTCTGGTTTCCAGATTGATCTGTTCTCTGGTATTCTGCTTATCAAGGCTTGGTACTGCTGCTTCAGGGGAAAAGATAAAATTTCGCTTTTTTAGGACAGGAGACAGCTTTTGCAACATAAGGTCATCATCTCCGGATTTTTCTTTACCCAGCTCACCAAAACCGCCTATTCTAAGAAAACTGCTCTTTCTATACACCTGGTTACGGGCAACCGAAACAAGACCCAGGCCTAAGCCAAAACTGCCGGCAATTACGGCAAATATGGAGCTGCGCTCCAGATTCTTTAATTTATTAATGAGCGAGTAACCAATAAGGGGAGAAAATCCGCACAAGAAATCGGTCTCGTGGGTCATAAGGACATTTATTTCTGACAGCCATTTTTTGCCTGGAATGCAGTCTGCATCGGTGAAGGCCAGTATTTCGTGCTTTGCCTCAGAAATTCCTTGAGCTAAAGCCCCCTTTTTGCCTATCAGATTTACGTTTTCCTTTATTATTCGGGAAATTCTCAGCCAGTTATATTCAGCTTCCTTTTTTTTCAGGATTTCATAAGTGTTATCTTCGGAGCGGTCATCCACAATTATTACTTCAAATAAAGCTTCAGGATAATCCTGAGCGTCTAAGGCTTCAATCAATTTCTCGATATTTGCTTCTTCATTTCTTGCTGCAATTACCACGCTCAGGGGCTTTAGTTCAAGGTCACGTTTTTTGGATAATCTAAAAATTCCTACCGAAAATGATAGTATCACCGCAGCATAGATGATGCTTAATGTATATCCCCAGCCTATCAAATCAATATTCATTTTTTATCATTGTGGTTATCTGCATATTCGGGTCAATCTTACGGAGATTCTCGGCTAGCTGGGGGCTCTTTTTTTCTATATCCCAGATACTCGGGTTCTTCATAGTCTTCACCCTTTCGGGAACATCAAGTGCAAATTCCAATCTGATAGTTCTGCCAAAAAACTCGGAAAATTTTTTTTCCAGCCATTCTTTGTTATTGTTCATCAGCGAATGCGTAATATTTTTTGTAATCACCATCTTCAGTGAGTTACGCTCAAATTTCAGGATTTCCGCTTTTTCGAGTTCTTCACCCATCAATAATTTTTCCCGCTTTATTGCTTCAGCCAGTGAAGGCAGATATTTCTTGATCTGATCAAGATCAAGATCTTTGAATAATTGTTTTGCCTGCTCACTCTGCTGCATAATTTTCTTCTTTTCATCTTCAACCTGCTGGTGCCTTAGTTCTTTTTGTTTCTTTTGATTCTGCATCACCTCATCTAAAGGATTCAAGGTTTTTTTTTGAGGCTGTACATTTCCTTCGGTGTTTCCCCCGCCGGATGGTTGATTAATTCTGGACATGATTTCATCCAGGGATTTCATCTCTGCGATTTTGGAGAGCTTTATAAACGCCATTTCTGCAAGTAATACCGGATTATTGCTGCTCTTGATATCCGTTCTGGTTCTGATCAAAAGGCTCATGATATACACAAGCTCATTTTCATGGAAAAGATTCGAAGTGGTTCGCATTTCTTCTACTTCTCCCGGAGCCACCTCCTGAGGTATCACACCTATTCTGATTAACATCACATTCCTTAGATAATCCATCATGCCACCCAAAAATTCCTGCAGATCCGTTCCTTTCTCCAGCACAGTATGCAGAAGCTTGATTATCGTGGCAGTCTCTTTATTGTGAACCGCCTTCATAATCTCGCAATAGACTTCTAATGGCACTGCGCCAAAAATCTCCAGAATGTCTTCCAACACGAGTTTTTCCTTGCCATAAGCCAAAACCTGATCGAGTAGCGATTGAGAATCCCGCATACTGCCATCTGCCAGCTTTGCCAGATAAAAGAGAGATTCTTCACTGATATCTATCACTTCTTTCTGGCAGATATCCTTAAGCCGGTCAACTATCTTCTTGATAGGAATTCTTTTGAAATCAAAACGCTGACAGCGTGAGATTATCGTGGGTAATACCTTATGCGGTTCCGTGGTGGCAAAGATAAATATCACATTGTCCGGCGGCTCTTCCAAAGTCTTTAATAAAGCATTAAAGGCATTTTTGGAAAGCATGTGAACTTCATCGATGATGTATATCTTATAGCGTGATTTACTGGTGGAATATAACAGCTCCTTCTGAAGGTCTCTGATATCTTCCACCCCGGTATTTGAAGCACCATCTATTTCTACTACGTCCTGAGAACTGCCCTCGGTGATTTCCACGCAATTATCGCATTTGTTGCAAGGTCTCTTTGCCTGGTCCTCCTCCACACAATTAAGGCTTTTGGAAAATATCCGCGCCAGTGAAGTCTTCCCCACTCCCCGCGGTCCACAAAATAAATAGGCATGTGCTATCCGATTCATTTCTATACTGTTTTTGATGATCTGAGTGATCTGATCCTGCGCATAAACTTCCTCAAAAGTCTGCGGTCTGTATTTTCTCGCTAATACTAAATAAGACATCCTAAAAAACCTCTTGCTTTTTTATCAAGTATATTACAAAAAGGTATCGGGATGAATATTGTCAATTAAATTGATAGAAATTAAGGAGAGATTATGCAAAGAGCAGAATTCAGCGAGGCTGTAAAAAAGCTGAAGCACCCGCAAAAGATAGCTATCGCCTTCGTTCAGGCACAGGATGATAGATATAATCCTATCACTATCGAATGGTTCATGAGAACATCTATCACCCCACCCATGTTTGCAATTTCTATTGCCCATTCACGCTTCTCATACCAATGCTTGCAGCAGTTCAGGCAATTTAATCTTTGTTTCCCTTCCCCCCAGCAGGCAGATTTCGCCATGCTGTCAGGTTCAAAATCCGGCTTCGATACGGATAAAATGCTAAGTATCGAGGGGGACTGGTTCAAAGGACGCTTTGCCGGATTGCCGGTATTAAAGGATGCAGCAGCAAATTTTGAGTGCGACGTGGTCACACAGGTGCAATCCGGGGATCACACCATCTTTGTAGGCAGAGTTAAATATACCTGGATTGGTGTGCAGCCACCGCTCACCCTTGATATGTTGATCTGAGATAGATTTCCCTTCTCGGACAGAATATCGGATATTTTTATAGATTTTGGTTGACAGCAGGTGAGGCGGCAGACGTTTTATTAAGGAAAAAAGAAGAGGAAACAGCAATGACAGGAAACGAGACTAATATACTGGAGATAGCATCCAGAGGTGGATTTTTGATGCTGGTGCTGCTGGTGATATCCATAGCAGCCCTTGCTATCATAATAGAGCGTTTATTGAGCCTGAAAAAATTGAGCGGCAGTAATAGGACTCTGATGTCTGAAGCTCTGGCAGCTCTGCATGAGAACCAGCCGGAAAGGGCGATCCAGATTTGCGAAAATAATCCTGAAGCTCCGATTTCGGCTCTAATTATCGAAGCAATAGATAATATTGATGCTCCCTTGCATGAATTGGAAACTATCATGGAACTGGAAGCCAATAAACAGGGTAGCAATATCCAGAAGAATCTGGGTGCACTTTCCTCCTTTGCTGCCGTAGCTCCCTTGATAGGTTTTCTGGGTACGGTAACCGGCATGGTGAAAGTATTCATGAAAATTGGAGAGACCGGCGGTGGAGTGGATATATCACTATTGGCAAATGGAATTTGGGAAGCCCTCATTACAACTATTGGCGGTCTCACAGTGGGAATTGTCTCAATCCTTTTTTATAATTATCTGGTGGGCAGGACTGAGAAGATATCGGCAGATCTGGAGGAAGGATTAGGGAAATTGATGATCAATATCAGGAGACTTCGTCATGAAAATAAAGCTTAAGAAGCATAGAATATCATCGGTGGCACTTATTTCTTTCACTGATGTCATTTTTCTGCTTTTAATATTTCTCCTGATTTCCACAAATTTTGTCACGCATTCCGGCATCAAAGTAAATCTCCCTCGTTCCAGCAGCAAGCAGAACGAATTTAATCGTAATCTGAGCGTGACACTCACCAAGTCTGATGAGATATTTATTGCTGATGAAGCAGTCGCCTGGGATAATGTTACTTCACATCTCACGCGCCTCCTGGTGGCAGACCCCGAGCAGGTGGTGGTTATAAGATCAGATGAAAATGTGCCTCTTAAGAAGGTGATCGCCTTACTGGACATGGTTCAGATGACCGGAACAAACCGCTTTTTTATTGCTACAGAGCTTGAGCAAAAACAAAATTAGTATGAGCGAAATAAGGCAGGAAGATATGCAGGATAATTTTGCGATTAAAAAGGCATTTGTATTTTCTCTGGGTCTGCATGTTGTGCTGGCAATAATCTTTTTCTTTTCTCGCTTTGAGCTTGTGTCTTTACCAGTGCAAAAACTGATAGAAATAGTAAATTATGGAGTAAGCCAGCCAGTGGAAACCGGAAGTAACACGCAGCAGGCAAGCGGATTGGAAACACCAGTTTCCCATGCGGTTTCAGGAGCAGTTTCCAGCTCAGCCCCTGATAATATTGATCTTCCCAAAACAACTAGTCAGAGCGATGATGAGATGATAGACCCTGTAAACAGCAGAATTTCATTCAGTGAACTTGAGGAGTCTGATATTGCCGGAAATGTGCGAAGGAAGGTGGAAAGCGGATTGGATGCAGCAGCACTTTCTGTTAGTGATATAAAGCCAGAAATAGAGCAAACCAGTGTGAAGGCAGACCGGGATTTTCTGGCAGACCTGCGGAAAAAAATTGCCTCTGAAGACAGCGATAAGGGCGGCTATTCTTTGAGTGGTGAAGTGCTTAATAGAAAGATACTTAATAAGGTGATACCGGAATATCCGGCGGGTTTGCAGCAGAATAGTGAGGTGGAGATAAGATTTGAGGTGCAGCCCGATGGCAAAGTATCAGAAAATGCCGTGATTATCCGCAAGGGCGGACCCCTTCTTGATCAGGCAAGCATAGATGCCATCAAGCAATGGAGATTTAATCCCATCACCGGCAATCACATCCAAACCGGAGTGATTACCTTTAGCTATAAACTGGAATAGATTTTATGAATAGAATATTATCAATTTATTCTGATGCAGATGCAATCCGTGAATTAAAAGAGATTAATGTTTCTTCCGGCGGGATTGAATCCATGTATCCGAAAATGAATAATATCTGCCTCAAACTGGAAAATGTGCGGATTGCGGCAGCAAATATACTCAAGCAGGAAATGCTCTCGCTGGGTGGCGATGCAGCAGTAGCAAGAGGAGTGGTTAATGGCGAATTGCCTGTCAGTGACGTGATATTGATGGGAAACAGCGTGAAGCTGAAGAGACTTGCAGATAAATTATCATACCAGCAATTCTTTGGATTGCCGGATATAAGAAAAGATATCTTGCGTCTTATTGCTAATCACCAGGGCAAAGCAATCAGCAAATTGAAGATAAATGACAGGATTATTGATCTATCACAAACCAGGATCATGGGTATACTAAATGTTACTCCAGATAGTTTTTCCGACGGAAATTTATATTATGACAAATCTAAAGCCTATGATCGGGCAATGGAGATGGTCGAGCAGGGGGCAACGATTATTGATATTGGCGGAGCCTCCACCAGACCCGGAGCACTTAAAATCTCTGCCAAGGAAGAAATATCCCGCGTTATTCAAATAATCCAGAGGGTAAAAAAGAATAGTGAGGTTTTTATCTCTATAGACACCACCAGCAGTGAAGTCGCTATGGAGGCAATCAATGCAGGAGCAGATATTATCAATGATATCTCTGCTCTAAGATTTGACGGGCAGATGATAAAGATACTTCAAGATAATCCCAAAATAGCAGTGATTCTCATGCATATGCAGGGCACGCCGCAGACGATGCAGCAAAATCCCCATTACAATGATGTAATACGTGAGATCAGCGATTTTTTGAATGAAAGGATACAATTCTGCCTGGCTGAGTGGATAGACAGCAGCAGAATACTAATTGATCCCGGGATTGGCTTTGGCAAAACCGCAAATGATAATCTTCTGATATTAAAGAGATTGCGAGAATTTCATACATTAAACGCAGCATTGGTGATTGGTGCATCACGTAAGAGCTTTATCGGCAGTATCTATCAGAGTGAGGCAGATCAGAGATTAGAGGGCTCGCTTGCTGCCACAGCCCAGTCATATTATTCCGGTGCCCACCTGGTGAGAGTGCATGATGTGAAAGAAAATGCCAGATTGCTGCAGGTGCTTTCGGCAGTGAGGGGAGCAGAATGAGTTTTTTGCTTCCCAGTTTTAATGATGTCATAGATATTGCTATAATATCACTGCTGCTGTTTCTGGGAATGATGTTTTTTAAAAAGAATGGCGGCTTGCAATTACTAAGCGTTCTTCTTATCCTTGTATTCAGCCATTTCCTTAGTGCCGTTTTTGAATTGAAGATGATGTCTTATGTATTGAACCAGATAAAAAACTACTGGTTTCTTGTTTTTATAATCCTGTTCCAGCCCGAAATTCGCCTGGTGCTTTCGAGATTTAACCAGAGATACAGGCTGATGGATTTTTTTCAGAAGAAAAAAAGCTCCGTTTACCCCTTACTTCTCACGGTAGTAAAAATCCTGGCATCACGTTCTACCGGTTCTCTGATAGTGATAGAAAATGAGAACAAACTGGATAAATATATAGAATCCGGCGAGATTTTAGAATCCACGATATCTGTGAAACTTCTGCTAACTATCTTCGATACTCACAGTCTGCTGCATGATGGAGCCGTTGTAATTAGAGATATGCGAATTCTTGCCTGCAAAGTGGTATTACCACTTTCGGAAAATCTGGAATACACTCGCGAATTTGGCACCAGACATCTGGCAGCTATAGGGCTCACAGAAAGCACAGATGCCGTTGTGATAATTACTTCGGAAGAGACAGGAAGAATTTCCCTTGCCAAGCATGGTCGCCTGAATTATAATATTGATCATGATGAAATGGCTCAGATGCTCAAAGATGAGACCAAATAAAATCAGCATTGCCATCACCGGTGGCATCGGCAGCGGCAAAAGCGAAGTTTGCCGCCTGCTTAAAGAAATGGGCTTGCCCATTATCTCGGCGGATATTCTAGGGCATGAAGCTCTCAGGCAAAATAACATACGGGAAAAGCTCACTACAGTATTTGGCGATGATATTCTGGAAAATGGAAATATCAATCACGACAAGTTGAGAGATATAGTATTCGCTGATAAAAATAAAACTGATAAACTTAATAAGCTGGTTCATCCTGCCATTATAAATATGCTGCATGATAAATTGGAAAATCAGGAAAATGGAATTGCCGTATATGAAGTGCCTCTACTTTTTGAGGCATCGCTTGAGAAATTGTTTGACATAATCATCATGGTCTGGGCTCCTGAGACGGTGCGAAGAGATAGGGTGAGCCAGAGACCCGGTATGAGTACCAGATTGATAAGTGCTGTTATGGCTCAGCAGTATCCGCAAAAAAGGGCAAAAGCCGCGGCGGATTATGTGATAGAAAATTCCGCCAGCCTGATAGAACTGAAAGATCAGGTTTCACAAGTTCTGGCAGATATAAAAAGTAATATGGAGATTGAGTTATGAGAAAATATATATTCCTGGTCGCACTAGTCCTGCTTAGCGGTTATTTGTTCGGCAGCATCAGCAGCGGTTACTATAATAATCCGGATTTCAGCCTGTCTGCTCTTTTTAAACCGGGCACATTTGATATGCACCATTCCTTGTCATTTTCCAGTGGTTTTAGTTCCTCGGGTAATGCCTGGTACACAAATACCTACACAAATCATCTCAATTTCAAACTGCACGAAAACCTCGATTTCAAGCTGAATCTCAATTTTGTAAATGACGGCTCTATGAGATTCAATAATAACTATGATATTAATTTCAATGATGATAATACTTCGTATATCTTCCCGGAATTTCAAATCGAATGGAAGCCCTCAGATACTACTACCTTTCGCCTTCAATTTGAGAGGACACGTTTCAAGTCACCCTGGCAAAGTGATCTTTTTCCTCATGAAGACCCCTTTGACCCAGCTAATAAATGAAATATCTCTATCTAATTACACTATTATTTCTCCTGATTTCTCTTTTTACCAGTATAACAAAAACCCTCCTGTCACTAAAAATTGCCTGGAAAAAATTTGCGGCTATTCTGCCACTATTTTTGACTATGATCTCTATTTTATCTATCGTGATGCTCATCCTTCCGGCTGATAAAATCAGCAGCATCCTTTCTGCTCAGAATAACTGGATGGCATTGATTATCGCGATAACTATCGGCAGTATCGTCTTTGTGCCGGGATTTATTGCCTATCCCCTGGCAGCAGTGCTTTTAGAAAATGGACTGCCCTATTATGTGATAGCCGGCTTCACCACCAGTCTTATGCTGGTAGGATTCGCCAGCCTGCCAGTAGAAATTGCCTATTACGGTAAAAAACTTGCACTCCTGCGCAACCTCAGCGGTTTCTTTATCTCATTCTTAATTGCTATCACAATTGGTTTCTTGTACGGTGAATTCTAATGCAAAAAGCATCTGTCATTGCCACTTATGCCATTCCTTCTATCGTTATCGGTTTTAGCCTGGGTGCAAAATTATTCGGTTTTGCTCCCGGAGAATTTCTGCTTGGAAATCTTATCTCCTATCTAAAAACTCTCTTTCTCTTACTTCCACCTGTTTTCATACTAATCGGATTATTTGAGGTCTGGATTCCTCGACAGACTATAGAAAAACACTTTGGAAAAAGCCACGGTGCAGGAGCATGGATATGGCTCATTTTGCTCGCTAGTACTATCGTAGGCGGACTTTATGTTTCATTGCCACTCAGCTATGCCTTATACAAAAAAGGGGTCAGTCTAAGGCTGGTTATCGCTTTCCTTGGCTTTAGTACTGTGTGCCGTATTCCTATGACGTTTTTTGAAGCTTCTTTTCTTGGGCTCAAATTTACTATTATCCGCTACCTTATCGCTCTGCCACTTATCATATTTACAGCAATAATTCTGGAAAATATTATCCAAACAAATAATAACCTGATCTCATAGCTTCTCGTCACTTCTTAAAACTATAAAGCAAATACCCCCCCCCTTTTTTCTATTTAGGATGGTTAGTAGCTCATTGATAATATTGGAGTTAAACAGGATGCTTCAGGCAAGTTATGAAATTATCCTGAAAATTGTGCCATATAGCACTTGCAAATGGTCGCCCGACCTTCGCAATGGTGACGACCAATAACTTCATAAGTTCAATATTCAAACTAACAAATATATTTCGGGGGTATGCCAGTAAAAAGCAAATAAAGATTGACACTGAATGCTGGTGTAAAAGGAATTGTAAGAAAATTTTTGTATGTGAGGTAGTAAGGTGTTTCGATTAGCAGATAAGCATCTTGATGCAGTAAAGGAGATAGCGGTTCGTAACCGTAAGAAGCGACGATGCGATCATTGTTACGACCGTGGCTATATTGGTTATACTGAAGAGAATTTACTTGTATTATGCCCGAAGTGCGTAGATTTAGAGAAAGCTCATTCAGAATGGAAAGACTATGTTCTGGCACATGAAGATCTGCATGAGAGATTCTCAGAAGTATTTGAAGATGAAGAAAAAACAGGAGAAGAATAGATGTATAAAGCTTATGATCCCAAGGAAAAGGTAACAGACCTGGAAAAAAGGGTGCAGTCCATCTGGAAATCCCGGGATACTGCCCGCAGAAGTGAAGAAATCCGGTCTGGTAAAGATAAATTTGTATTTTTTGAGGGACCCCCTACAGCCAATGGCAAGCCTGGCATCCATCATGTGATGGCAAGAACACTAAAAGACACAATCTGCCGCTATAAAACGATGCAGGGTTTTGAGGTAAAACGCAAAGCCGGCTGGGACACCCACGGATTGCCGGTGGAAATTGAGGTAGAAAAAGCGCTTGGTTTAGAAGATAAGAATGATATTTTGGAATATGGTGTAAGTGAATTTAATCAGAAATGTCGCGAGTCTGTATTCACTTATGAGAATATGTGGCGTGAGATGACGGAAGAGATGGGCTACTGGATAGATCTTGATAATCCCTATATCACTCTCACTAATGAATACATCGAAACCGTATGGTGGATTTTGAATCAGTTTTATCAGAAGGAGCTTATTTATAAGGGCCATAAAATAGTGCCCTATTGCCCCAAATGTGGCACTCCCCTATCCAGCCATGAAGTAGCCCAAGGCTATCGTGAAACTGAAGACCCATCAATCTATATCAGATTCAGAAAAGTGGGAGAACCAAATACCTGGTTTCTTGCCTGGACAACCACGCCCTGGACTTTGATCAGCAACGTAGCTCTTGCTGTGCATCCCTCGGCAGCTTATGTAAAAATCCACTATCAGGAAGAATACTTGATCCTCGCCAAGGCAAGGCTCGATATTCTGGATGAGGAATACGAAATAATCGAAGAATTTCTGGGAAAAGATTTGGAATATCAGGAATATGAGCAATTATTCCCCTTTGTGCAAACCGCTAAGAAAGGGTTTTTTATTGGACTGGCAGATTATGTAACAATGAGTGACGGCACAGGTGTGGTTCACACGGCACCGGCTTTTGGAGCAGATGATTATGAGCTGGGCTGCAAATATGATCTCCCTGTCATCCAGCCTGTAGATGAAGCCGGCAGATTCAATGAAATTATCACGGAATGGGCAGGGCAATTTGTGAAAGATGCAGATAAAGGAATATTAAGGAATCTCAAGGAACGCGGTCTTTTATTTAAAAGTTCCCGTATTAAGCATACTTATCCTTTCTGCTGGCGCTGTGATAGCCCTCTTATCTATTATGCCCGTGATAGCTGGTATATCCGAACCAGTAATTACAAAGAGCAGATGCTGGAAAATAATCGCCGGATTAACTGGTTCCCACCTTTCGTAGGTGAAAAAAGATTTGGTGAATGGCTGGAGAATAATGTGGATTGGGCAATAAGCCGAAACAGGTTCTGGGGTACTCCGCTGAACGTGTGGGTATGCGAAAAATGTGAAAATACTGCCAGTGTAGGCTCTATTGCGGAATTACAGGAAAAAGGCAGGATGAAGGATGGTAAAAAGGTACCTGATGATATCGAGCTGCACAGACCTTATGTGGATGATATCGTGATGGTGTGCCCGGATTGCGGAGGCAAAATGCTGCGAACACCGGAAGTGATAGATTGCTGGTTCGATAGCGGAGCAATGCCCTTTGCACAATGGCATTATCCCTTTGAAAATGCTGATAACTTTGAGCCTGATCTTTTTCCGGCGGATTTTATCTCGGAAGGTATTGATCAAACAAGAGGCTGGTTCTATTCACTACTGGCAATTTCTACAATGCTTACCGGTAAATCTTCCTATAAAAATGTTCTGGTTAATGACCTGATACTTGATAATAAAGGGGTTAAGATGTCCAAAACCAGAAAAAATTCTCTAGCCCCTCTGGATATGATCCATAAATATGGTGCAGACGCGGTACGCTGGTATCTTTTAGCAGTAAGCCCGCCCTGGATACCTACTCGTTTTGATGAAAAGGGCGTTGCTGAAGTGCTTAATAAGTTTTTTGGCACTCTCAAAAACGTGTATTCTTTTTATGTTACCTATGCCAATATTGATGATTTCAATGCCCTTGATCACGAATTGCCAAGCCATAAAGAAGCTGAGATAGATCGCTGGATCATCTCAAGGCTTAATAATCTCATCAAATATGTGAGACATAATAATGATATTTACGATCTCACTCGCAGCGTGAGAGCTATCCAAAGCTTTGTGATCGATGATCTTAGTAACTGGTATGTGCGACTGAGCCGCAGACGCTATTGGGCGATGACTCTTACAGAAGATAAAAAGGCTGCCTACCTTACTCTTTGGCAGGTGCTTACTACTACCAGCCGTCTCATTGCCTGCTATGCACCTTTTTTAGCAGAAGATATCTATATCAATCTCACAGGCGGAGAAAGCGTTCACCTGTCAGATTACCCAAAGGCTGATCTTAATGTTATCCAAGAAAGACTGGAAAAAGAGATGGAAACCGTTATCAGCCTGGTTTCTCTGGGAAGAGCTGCCAGAAATTCCTGCCAAATCAAGGTGCGCCAACCTTTGGCAGTTATGTATATCCCACAGGAATGCCAAGAGCTTGTTATACGCAACGAATGGCTGGTGAAAGAAGAAATTAATGTGAAACACATCGAGTATATTAACAAATCCGATAACTTCATTAATTATGAAGTTAAAGTTAATTTCCGTAAAATGGGTCCCCGCTTTGGCTCTAGTGTAAAAAGTATTGCCGCTGCCTTAAGTTCCCTTGATCATAATCAAATTGCTTCCAGTTTGAATGCTCAAAAGTCCTATCATCTCAATCTGGATGGCATTGATTACGAATTGCTGCCCGAAGAGCTGATTATTTCTATCAGAGATAGAGAAGGCATTGTATTTGCCTATGACAATGATCTTTTTGTGGCATTAAATACAGAGCTCACACCGGAACTTGTGATGGAAGGGCTGGCACGTGAACTGGTAAATAAAATTCAATATACTCGTAAGGAAAATGGCTTTGAGATCATGGACAGGATAATTATCGAATACTTTGGCGATAATGAGTTGCAGCAGGTTTTTGACAAATATGGCGATTACATAAAAAATGAGACTTTAGCTGAAGAGATTAACTCGGTTTCTGATAGCAGTACACTTTCGGATTTTGTAGTAAATGACCGTCCTGTGCGGATGTTGATAAGAAAAATACTCAGATAGGAGAAATATAATGGCAAAGATTAAAGCTTTTAAGGGAGTTAGACCTGTGCCCGAGATGTTTGGCAAGGTGGTATCACCACCTTATGATGTATTAAATTCTCAGGAAGCCAGAGAATATGTGAAAGGCAAGCCATACAGCTTTCTGCATGTAGTTAAACCGGAAATAGACCTGCCTGCAGACACACATATTTACGATGAAAAAGTTTATCAGAAAGGCAGAGAAAATCTCTATAAAATGATAAAAAATCAAGTCCTGCTGCAGGATGATTCTGATTGCTACTACCTTTATCGCCTCATTATGGGAAAGGTTGACCAGATTGGTCTGGTTGCCTGTACATCAATAGAAGATTATGAAAATGATATCATTAAAAAGCACGAGCATACGCGGGCAGATAAGGAAGCAGACAGAATAAAGCACGTAGATACCCTTAATGCTAATACAGGTCCCGTGTTTCTCACCTATCCACCGCAGCAGGAAATGAATAAGCTGGTGGAACATAAAATCAAAGATACTCCATTATATGAATACGAAACGGAAGATGGGATCAAGCACATAATCTGGAAAATAACAGAGCCAGATATTGTGAGCCGGATAACTGAAATTTTCGCCGATATCAAATACCTGTATGTAGCTGATGGACATCACAGATCAGCTTCCGGCACAAAAGTAGGGCAAATTCGCCGAGAGCAAAATCCTAATCATACCGGCGAGGAAGAGTATAATTATTTTTTAAGTGTGATTTTCCCCTCAAACCAGTTATACATAATGGATTATAATCGCATTGTGAAAGACCTTAACGGTTTAAGCATTGATGAATTCCTGAAAAAGGTAGGCGAGAAATTCCATTTAGAGAAACAGGCTTATGAATATCACCCGGAAGGCACTCATCACTATGGTATGTATTTAGATGGCAATTGGTATAAGCTCACTGCCCGTCATGGCAGCTTCCCGGAGGCAGACCCTGTTCTTAGCCTTGATGTCTCTATTCTGCAAAATAATCTTCTGCACCCAATACTGGGAATTGGTGACCCTCGTAAAGATGAACGTATAGATTTCGTGGGCGGCATCAGGGGAATAAAAGAGCTATCCCGTCGCGTAGATGATGGCGAAGCCGTAGCTTTTTCCATGTTCCCCACTTCTATCGAGCAATTGATGGCTATTGCCGATGCCGGCAAAGTGATGCCACCAAAATCCACCTGGTTCGAGCCAAAGCTCAGATCAGGCGTGATTATCCATCTCCTGGATTAATCTAAAATAATGATTTCCGTGTATCTTATTGTAAACCTGCCGCCTACACGGCAGGTTTCCTGTTTCTGGATTATGATATGAAAAAATATTATCTGGTTAGCCTTGGCTGTCCCAAAAATCTGGTCGATAGTGAAATTTTTGCCGGTATTATTCAGAATAGCGGGTATGCTGCCACTTCGCATCCAGAACTGGCAGATGTGATTATCGTGAATACCTGTGGCTTTATTCAGGACGCCAAACAGGAAGCTATTGATACCATTCTGGAGCTTTCTGAATATAAAATTACCGGCGTTTGCCAAATGCTGATTGCTACAGGCTGCCTGGTTAAAAGATATTTTAATGATCTAAAACTTGAGCTTCCGGAAATTGACCTGCTTATTGACCTTAAGGATTTTGATAGCTTTGCTGAAATATTCTCTCAAAATCAGCCTTATGCCAGATACCAGCTCACTCCCCTACACTATGCTTATCTCAGGATCAGTGATGGCTGCAATAACTATTGCTCATATTGTGCGATTCCTGCTATTAGAGGAAAATTACAGAGCGAACCGCAAAAAAAAATTATCAGGCTCGCTCAAAATATGGCAGATAGCGGCGTAAAAGAGCTGATTATCACTGCCCAGGATACCACTCAGTATGGTTTTGACTGGGATGGAAATTCCCACCTCTGTGAATTGCTTATGGAACTTGAAAAAATTGCCGCTATTAAATGGATAAGACTTCTCTATCTGCATCCGGCACATCTCGATGAAAAGCTCATAGACCTGATATTTAATTCTAAGAAAATCTGTAATTATTTTGAAATTCCCATTCAACATGCCAGCAATATAATGCTCACAAACATGAATAGAAAAATTACAAAAGACAGGATTAAAACGCTTATAAATTATATCCGCAGCTACAAAGAACCTTCATCCGTGAGAACTACCCTTATTGTGGGACATCCAGGTGAAACAGAACAGGATTATGAGGAACTGGTGGATTTTGTTCGAGAAATGAGGTTTGAAAGATTAGGAGTATTCATTTATTCGGAAGAAGAAGGCACACCTTCTGCCAGCCTGCCAGATAAGGTACCCTATGATATTGCAGAATTACGCAAAGACCAACTGATGGGTATCCAGATGGATATCTCCAAAGATAGTCTGCTTTGGTTCCTGAATAAGACCATCAGAGTTATAATTGACGAAAAAGCTGAAGAAGAAGAATTTGATTACCTGGGCAGAACTAGATTTGATTGTCCGGAAATAGACGGTGTCGTTTATTTATATGGCGATGCCTCCCCCGGGGAAATCAAAGATGTTCTGATTATTGATACCTGGGAATATGACCTGGTGGGAAAAATTTTATAAAGGGAGTTATTAGATAATATGAAAAAAAAAATCGCTCTAACCGGTATTAAGCCTACAGGAAACCCGCATATCGGAAATTATTTTGGAGCCATTAAACCTGCTTTGAGTCTGGCAAATCAATATGAAACCCGCTACTTTATTGCAGATTACCATGCGCTTAATCAAACAAAAGAACCTGTCGCTCTGCAAAACCAGATTTATGAAATTGCCGCTGCCTGGCTCGCCTGCGGTCTTGATCCGGATTCAAGCCTGATCTATAAACAATCAGCGGTGCCCCAGACTTTTGAGCTTAATACTATTCTCCTTGCTTTCACTCCAAAAGGGCTTATGAACCGTGCCCACGCCTATAAAGCTATGCTGCAAACAAATGAAGAACTGGGCAGAGACCCTGATGACGGCGTGAATATGGGGTTATTTACTTATCCCGTGCTGATGACAGCAGATATTCTACTCTTTGACGCTGATGTAGTCCCGGTAGGCTCTGACCAGCAGCAACATCTGGAAATGGCTACCGATATTGCCCAGGACGTTAACCGCACGTATAATAAAGAACTTCTCAAAGTCCCTCAAGCTCTTATTCATAAAGATACCGGTGTAGTTATCGGCTTAGATGGAAGAAAAATGAGTAAAAGCTATAATAACACGATCCCCATGTTTCTACCTGAAAAAAAACTTCGCAAAACTCTGATGAAAATAGTTACAAACAGCCAGACTATTGAAGAATCCAAAAACCCCGATGATTGTAATGTGTTTGCACTCTATAAATTATTTGCCGATGAAAGCCAGCTTGAAAATATGCGAAAGAGATATCTTGCCGGCGGCTTGGGCTGGGGACATGCCAAACAGGCGTTATTTGAAATTATGAATGATACTTTCTCACCTTTTCGCAAAGAATTTGATAGATTAATGGCTGATAAGGGATACATTGATCATATTATGGAAACCGGCTCAGCCAAAGCAAGCGAACTGGCAGAAAAAAAATTATGCCTGCTTCGCAAAGAAATAGGTGTTCGTTAGATATTTATTTTTTTTCCGATCTCTTGCGGGTTGTGTGATCAAGAAATTTTTTCCTCATTCGAATAGAGCTCGGGGTGATCTCAAGAAGTTCATCTTCTCCGATATATTCCAGTGCCTGTTCCAGAGAGAACTGACGCGGCGGGATTAGCTTGATAGCATCATCTGAACCGGAAGCCCTTACATTTGTCAGCTTTTTCCCTCGGCATACGTTGATCACCAGATCTGTCTCTTTGGCATGCTCTCCCACTATCATTCCGGCATAAACTTCCGTTTGAGGAGATATAAAAAGAATACCTCGTGGCTGAAAACTATTCAGCGCATATCCCATAGCCGTCCCATTTTCCATTGCTATTAGTGAACCATGTTCAGTATGAGCTATTTCACCTTTATAATATTCATACTCATAAAAACTGTGATTGATGATGCCCGTTCCACGGGTTACCGTGAGAAATTCATTGCGAAACCCTATCAAACCTCGGGCAGGAACCTTAAATTCCAGCCGCGAATAGCCTTCATTAGCTTCACTCATATTGATCATCTCACCCTTTCTCACTCCCATCATCTCAATAACCACTCCCACAAATTCTTCTGCAACATCCACAATCGCCAGTTCAATTGGTTCCGTCTTTTTTCCACCCAGTTCCCTGAATATCACTTGAGGTCTGGAAACCTGCAACTCAAAGCCTTCCCTCCGCATATTCTCGATCAATATTGATAATTGTAATTCTCCTCTACCCTTCACTATATAGCCATCTGAAGCTATATCTTTTTCTACCGTTAGAGATACATTAGTCTGCAATTCCCTCAATAGCCTTTCATATATCTTATTCGAGGTAACATTTTTGCCAATCCTGCCCGCAAAAGGAGAATTATTCACGAATATCTCCATGGATATTGTGGGCTCATCTATGTCTATCAAGGGAAGTGGATAGGGATGATCTTTGTGAGCCACTGTCTCACCCACATCTACAAATTCCATCCCCGCCAAAGATACTATGTCTCCCGCATAGGCAGTTTTAACTTCCTTTTTTGCCAGCCCTTCATAGGTGTAGATCTTAGATATCCTGTAAAGCAAACGTTCACCGTCTCTTTTAAGTAGAAGAATTTCTTCCCCCAGTGATACCTTTCCATTAAATATCTTGCCGGTTCCCATCTTGCCCAGAAAGTTATCATAACTAATAGCTGAAACCAGTAATTGAAATGGTTTGGAAGCATCGCCTTCCGTATCTCTAACATTCTCGATTATGCAATCCAAAAGCGGATAAATATTATCGCTCTCATCTTCTAAATCTTTTTTGGCAATCCCATCTTTTGCCGAAGCGTATATCACCGGAAAATCAAGCTGAGCATCTCTGGCATTTAATTCGATAAAAAGATCAAATACCTTCTCCAATACATCTTGGGGATTGCAATATGGCCTGTCTATCTTATTTATCACTACTATCGGACACAAATCCAATTCCAGGGACTTTTTGAGCACATACTTCGTCTGAGGCATAGGTCCCTCAAAAGCATCTACTACCAGTAAAACAGAATCCACCATCTTCATTATCCGCTGTACTTCTCCCCCAAAATCAGAATGTCCCGGCGTATCTACAATATTTATCTTATAATCCTTATAAAATAATGATGCATTTTTGGAAAATATCGTGATCCCCCGCTCTCGCTCTATATCATTGGAATCCATCACCCTATCATTCACCTTCTGGTAACTGCTGAATACACCCGTCTGACGGAGAGCAGCATCCACCAAAGTAGTCTTACCATGGTCAACATGCGCAATTATTGCAATATTTTTTATCTTCTGCATTAGATATCCTCTATATTCTTCGCAAGCTGTTCAATATTTGTTTGCCCGCTCTAAAGTCAAGCTAAAGGACAATAATTCTTTTCTATTGCACTATTTATACTCATCCTCTCCCGTCCGGGAATATTGTGATGAGAATTATTGCGAAGGTCTGGCAACCATTCGCAAGGTTTTGGATGAAAGACCTTCTTCAATCTAAATTACCTTGCTAAGTTACATTGCTAAGTTACCTTGCGAATGGTCTTTAGACCTTCGCAATGGTGACGACTAATTGTTTTCTTGATCATTATTTCCACTTTTCAAATTAATTTCGGGGGTATGCCGGTACTTACTAAAAATACTTGACTTTATAATTACTGATAACAACCAGTGAATCTGGGTATAAAATAAATAGAATGAGGAATTTATATGAAAAGACTGATGATTTTGTGGTTTTTCTGCCTGATAAATTACAGTGCAGTAAGGTCAGATTTCAATGAGGATGCAGTGAAGCTGATTTTTTCTGACAGTTTTTTGAGTTCTAATGAAATCTATAACCATCTGAAAATGTTTGATGATTATGCTGATGATGATCAAAAAGGTAAGATTTTGTCATCAGAGATGGAGGACGGTTCTCCCTGGTATTACTATATTCCCGGCAGTTACCTGCCCCGGCTCCGTCATGGCCTGATTATCTGGCTTCACGGAGGTGTGGGAAGAGAGGATTTCTTTCCGCCGGACGATTATCTTTATGAGCACCCCTTGATCGATTTTGCCGAAGAAAATAAGCTTTTCCTGCTAATGCCTATGGCTCGAGCCGATTGCATGTGGGGGGATAATGCCGGTGAACAGCATATAATGGAACAATTACACATTCTCAAACAGAAATATAACATTGATGATGATCGCGTGTTTTTAACCGGGTTTTCTGATGGTGGCTCCGGCTCATTTCATTTTAGCTATAGATTGCCGGATAATTTTGCAGCATTTTACCCCTTGAGTGGCATGATAAATGTTTCCCCCGGAGCAAACGGCAAGCCGGCTTATATTGCCAATCTCAAAAATAGATACCTGCGAGCTATCAATACAGATATGGACGCTCTGTATCCTGCAAGTACTGCCAGATTGACTATGGCACTGGCTCTGGAAGCAGGCGCAAATCTAAATTATCTCGAGTATTGGGGTATTGGTCACAACTGGGACTATTTTGATAAGGATTTACCTTTGATGATTGGGGACATAAACAAGCGATCAAGAGACAGCTTTCAATCTCAATTGTACTGGGAATGCTCTAGTGCAGAAGAATATAACCGCTGCGACTGGCTGGAAATTACTGCCCTGGACTCTTTGCGTCCCCAAAAAGACTGGCAGATAGAATACAATGTAAAATTGTCCGATACCCGCATTTCCATTGGCTTTTATCATAATGCAGAATTTAAGGGAGACGGTGTTCTGGTCGATAGGATTGTGCCTGAAAGTTTGGCAGAAGTTATGCAGCTACGTTCCGGTGATGTGATCATCTCTATGGATGATTCACCTGTTACCAATATTGATGAACTCTCCCGGGCAAAAGATAAGAAAAAGAGAGGAGATGAGGTAGAGCTTGCGATTTACCGTGAAGGAAAAACATTAAAATTGAAGGGCAATTTTCCCCCCATAGAATACTATGATGCCTTCTTCTATGACAGGCATTCATCAGCAATTAAAGGAAAATTTTATGGTAATATTTTTGAGATTGAAACATCTCAGGTAGCCAAATTTGCCCTGTATATCAATCCCGAAATGGTTAATCTGGCTATCCCCATAAAAGTGATAGTCAATGGTGAAAAGATTTTCGAGGATATTATCGATTATGATCTGCAATTCATGGAAAAAAATCTGCTAAATAACTTCGATAGAAAGGCAATCTGGATCAATAAACTGGAATTTGAAGTCCAGTAAATTTTGATCTATTTTGCGTGATATTCCGGTAAATGGCAAATAAAAAGTTTTTATTTTCCTTAAATCAATTAATCTTTATTGTGATGATGGTTAAGAAAAAATTTGAAAGGAGAAGGCAATGTTTGAAAATATGCTACAGAACTTGAGCGGAAATCTCTCAAAAGGTCTCAGTATCTCTCTGGTATTTGGCGATCCCATAGAAGCTCAAGGTAAAACAATTATACCCGTAAGTAAAGTAGCCGGAGGTTTTGGCGGCGGCGAAGGTGTCGCACCCGGCACCGGTAATCCTGAAGATGGTGATGAAAAAAAAGAAAATAATGCTCACGGTATGGGCGGCGGCGGCGGTTTGCATAACGAAGCAATCGGCGTATTTGAAATCACTCCCGATCAAACCAGATTTATCCCGGCAGTTCAATTTAAGCATATTATTATCGTTCTGGGTATGCTGATGGGCTTTATCTGGAAAATGAGCAGGAGAAAAAGAAAAAAATAATTGCTATCTAAGCGCTTTTGCTCTCATCATATCAGCTTTTTGATTTTTAAATGGCTTTCTTCAAAAAGCCAGTATTGACGCGTTGTAGGCAAATCAAGATAATTTGCCCTTCCCGAATCCTTATATCAAGAAATTGACGTCACCCTTAATTAAAAAACGCTTATGTTTATTAAAATATTTTTTTTCCCTATCCAGCAACCGGTCAATGTCTATCGAGGTTATGATCTAAATGGATTAACTACCCGAGACCTTTATAACTCAATATCATAACGAGTGATAATTTAATTGACCACATCCCCGTCCTTAAGATTAATGCCAACCTGGAGGTACTTATGGAATTGCATGAAATAATACTTTCTCGGCATAGCGTGCGAGATTTTAGTGAGCAGCAGATAGAGCCGGAGAAGCTGGAGATAATTCTGCAATCAGGACGGATGGCACCATCGGCTCAGAACAAGCAGTGCTGGCGCTATATTGTGCTTCAGGATAAGGATAATATTAAAAATTTTGCCAGACATATCGGCTTTCTGGGTACAGTGAATTTCTTTATTGCAAAAGCTCCATTGATAATAGTTGCCTGTGCTGACCCTCGCCGTTCTGCCAAAATCAATGGACAGGATTACTATCTTGTGGATACAGCAATTTCCTTCCAGCAAATGATGCTTTCTGCCTTAAGCCTTGGGATTGGCAGTTGCTGGCTGGCTGCCTTTAATGAAAATAGTGTCCGCTCCTTCCTAAATATTCCTTCAAATATCCGCGTCGTGGGAATTAGCCCTTTTGGCTATCCCAAAGATAAAAAAAGTCTTTATTCTAAGGCACTTAAAACCTTTGCCGGCAGCAATACCCGCCTGGATAAAAATAAAATAATAAGTTGGGAGAAATGGAAATTTTAAAATTTAAAAAAATCTACCTTTTTGTTTTCTTTTTGGTCTCTATCTGCTTTCTGACAGCTCAAACACTCAATGACCAGGATAAAGAGATTCTTAAAATTGCTTTGAATCGCAGCGGCTTGGAACTTAGCTCCTTGAATTTTCTCAAGGACTGGTCCAGCGGTACCAGATATAAATTACCCGAAATGCTCAATATCCTGAATAATCCTCTGGAATTTCCCCCTTTCACAGATGATCTGGCTGCAAAAATTGAGCAGCCAAATAGAGAAATTCTATTGAGCAGGATTATGGAGATTCTTTCTCAAAATCCTGCGGCAGAATACCAGGAGATATACCGTGAAAAATTCAAGCATTTTGAATTTGAATATCTTCGCAGAGTAAATGGATATGAAGGATTGTTTGATTATGTCTCTCTGGTGTGGAAAGAGTGTGATATCACCCGTAGTGCTGCTTTTGCTGCCTGCACCGATGATGACCTCCTGCTCTGGCAATATCTGTCCACAGGATTATGGAATGAGCCGGAAGATTCGCTGCATTACAAAAAATATTATCATAAATATAATATTATCGAGCCGGAAACTATAGAAACTGATACGCTGATAGCAATGATAGACAGGATAGATATCTCTGCCCTGTTTTTCACGGCAATGGTTAACCGTGCCGGATTTCAGGTGCTGCAGCATTATCTAAAAAATTCTGAGCTGCAGATAGACACTGCCCTTGAATACGAATCCAGCTACGGTTTAATGCGGATTGGCAGCTCAAAAAATGATCTCACTTCAGATAGTTACGCTTTTCTTTTTGATCCCGCCGGAAATGACAGCTATCTGGGAAGGATTGAAACAAATTGGCAAGAACAGCCATACTTCTGGCATATTGACCTGAAAGGTGATGATTATTACCATAATGCCGAACCATCTGCTTTGGCAAGCGTAAAGGGCGGCATCGGCATCCTTTACGATAAAGAAGGGAATGACGTATATTCCGGCAGTGATTATGCTGCTTCCGCCATCTGGGGCTATGCAGAGCTTTGGGATGGTGGCGGAGATGATGTCTATAATTTTGGCTTGCATAGTGCCGGAGCCGCAACCTTTGGGATCAGTCTTCTTATTGATGAATCCGGCAGAGATAGCTATCGCGTCACCCAATACGGCGAAGGTTTCGGCAGCACTTTGGGATTTGGGGCGATTATAGATTATCAGGGCTCGGATTATTATTATGCCGGAGGCAAATATATGCACGCACCTCTGGCACCGCTTGATTATCGTTCTCTCTCGCAAGGTTTTGGCTTTGGTATGCGACCAGACCTTGCCGGTGGTATTGGGCTTATCTATGATGCAGATGGTAATGATAATTATTCCGGTGGTGTATATTCCCAGGCGGTTGCCTATTGGTATGCTCTCGGGATAATATATGATAAAAAGGGTAATGATTATTATGATGCAGTTTATTATCCCCAGGGCAGTGGAATTCATCTGGCTGCCGGCTTCTTATATGATGGAGCTGGAGAGGATCATTACTACAGCAAGCATGGTCCGGGACAGGGAGCAGCTCATGACTGGGCGGTAGGCTTTCTGATAGATCGCGCAGGAAATGACCATTACTCTGTGGAAGGCGGTAATGGCGTAGCTCTCACAAATTCTGTGGCTATTTTTCTGGACGGTTCTGGTGATGATAATTATCAGAGAAAAGAAGAAAATAATTATGGCTACAGCCGGGAAGCCCGTAATACAGGCGGCATTGGAATTTTTCTTGATCTCGGAGGCAATGATCGATATCCTGTAGATATCTGCCAAAATGATAGCTATTGGAGTCGCGGCTATTATGGCATAGGTTTAGATACTCTCTTAGTAGAAGCCGATCAGGAAATCAGCATAATGAATGAAGTTCAAGCTGCTGTGATAGATAGCCTTGCAGATATCAAAGAAATCTGGCAATTAGCTGCCGGCTGGGCGGTGGGAAGCAATCAACAGACAGTTTTACGCGCCGCAGAAATCCTCCTGAAAAGAGAAGATGAAGCCGCAAAATATATTGCCGAAAACGCCCTGAATTCCAAAAGCGGCTTGGCTTATCGCTCAATTAGCGAATTTAATAAAAATACTGATAAACTTACTCCTTACCTGATCCAAGCTCTTGCCAGTGAAGACAGCATCGTTGCCAAAAATTCTATCAGCTTGATCAGCGAATACCAGGATTCCACCTATATCACATTTCTTAAACCATTTCTGGAAAATAATAAATATGTAAACAGCGTTTTAGGTGCCCTTGGCGAGATTGAGTGTGACGAAAGCGTAGCAATTCTATTCGATTATCTTGATTCGCCCAATGAAAAACGCAGGGTTGTTGTCGCTCGCAGCCTGCAATCTATAAATAAAGAAGATAGCCAGATTGCTTTTTTTTCTCTGGAAAATGATCCTTCCTTTATAATTAGGACGATGGTGAAAATCTACCGTGATAAAAAAGCTAACCAATAAGTGAAATTCTTATGATAATACGAAAAAAAACTAAAAGCGTGAAAATCGGCAATGTGGGTATCGGTGGCGATTATCCTATCAGTATTCAATCTATGACAAATACGCCTACTTCAAATGCCCCAGCCACCATCTCCCAGATAAATAGCCTCCAGGCTGCCGGTTGCGATATCGTACGCCTGGCAGTTAATGATTTTCCGGCTGCAGAAGCTTTACCAAAAATTATCAATTCTGTCGCTATACCAATAATTGCTGATATCCATTTTGACCATAATCTTGCCCTTGCTGCCCTTAAAGCAGGAGTTAGCGGACTCAGGCTCAATCCGGGGAATATCGGCAATATTAGCAAAATCCAAGAAGTGGTTTCTGCTGCTAAATCACGCCAGGTACCTATCAGAATCGGTGTCAATAGTGGCTCTCTGGATAAAAAATTTCTCTCTCGTTACGGACTTTGTGCCCAGGCTCTGGTAGAAAGTGCCTTAGCCCATGTAAATATCCTCGAAAAAATGGCATTCGATGAGATAAAAATCTCGGTGAAAGCCTCAAATTTGTCTCTGATGCTGGCAAGCTACAGATTGCTTTCTCAAAAAGTACATTATCCCCTGCACCTTGGTGTCACAGAAGCGGGTACTCTTTTAAGCGGAACCGTGAAATCTGCCATTGGTATTGGCATTTTGCTGGAGGAGGGTATTGGTGATACTATCCGGGTAAGTCTCACTTCAGATCCAGAAAACGAAATCGCTGTTGCCAGGCACATCCTCCAAAGCCTCGGTATTATCAAGGGTTTAGAGATCATCTCCTGCCCCACCTGCGGCAGAACCCAGATAAACCTCGTGAAAATTGCCGGCGAAATAGAAATTGCTCTTAGTAAATATAAGAACCATGATCTAAAAATCGCTGTGATGGGCTGCATTGTCAATGGTCCCGGAGAAGCCAGAGAAGCCGATTTTGGCATCGCCGGCGGTAAAGGCGAAGGCATTATTTTCTGCAAAGGGAAGATTATAAAAAAAGTCCCTGAAAATTCTCTGGTTCCTGAGCTGATTATGCTCATAAAATCTCATCTTGATAAATGATGAAACACATCTCTCTCTTTTTCTTTCTGCTCCTGACAATCCAGCTTTGCTCTCTGGAAATCAAAGAGATAAATTTCACCGGAAACCAGATTTTCACGACCGCTGAATTACTGGCAGAAATGATTTCTTTTCCCGGTATGGTATATAACCAGAAAATAATGCTGGAAGATGCCGAAAGGATTGCTGATTTCTATCGCAAAAAAGGATTCTATCTGGCAAAAGTGCTGCTGCCCCAGGCAATTCCTGTCACGCAGACCCAGATAAATATTACTATCGCAATAGAAGAAGGCGCCAATCTCCTCATAAATAACCTCACCTTTTCCGGAAATAACTATATCTCTGAAGAAAAATTGCTCTCTCAGCTTAATCCTCAAATGCTCCGCCTCTCAGTCCTGCCTGATTTCCTGAATTACCTGATCGAATATTATAATGATAACAGCTTCTTCTTCGCCAGCGCTGTAATAAAAAATCTTTCCCTGAATACAGATGATTCAATCGATCTTACGATTGCTATCACTGAAGGTGATTATTGCAGGTTCTCCCAAAGCATCATCCACGGTAATACGGTGAGCAAAAAAGAATCTATCCTGCTGCTTGGAAGACTCGGCTCCAGGCAGATTATCAAACCGGCACAATTGAAACAGGCAGAAAACAATATCATTGCCAGACCCTATATAATTTCCTGCCAGATTGTCCCCCTCAATAGCTCTACTCTTTTATATGATATCAAAGAAGGCAATATGACAGCCTTCTCGGGTATATTAGGCTATAATAATGACAGACAAGCAAAGGGCAAATTCACCGGCTATATTGAAGTGGATTTCCAAAACCTCTGGGGTACAGACCGTAGTGTGGGTTTCTTCTGGGAAAATAGACAAAATCAACACTCCGCTATAGAACTTAATTATCATGAAAGCGGCTGGAATTATCCCTTTGCGGCAGATTTGCGACTCTATCGGGAAGAAATGGATAGCACCTGGATAGAAGTTAAATATGAATCCGATATCTATTGGTACGATCTCTTTAATAAAACCGGTATTTATCTGGAAAAACAAAATATCTTTGCCGGTTCACGCAGACCAAAAATTATCGATGAAGTGGAATTCTATAAAACCGGCGCCTTCTGGAAATTTTCCACTTATGATCACCCTCTCAATCCCTCCAAAGGAATTAGTTCCTCTCTTAAATATTATTATATCTTCAGCAATACTAATAATCAGAAATCCGGCAAACAAGCCGTGGAAATGAAATATCAAAAAATATTCCCGCTTTTCGGAAAATGGCTCACCAGTGCCAATACTCATATTAAGGTTATCGAAAATAAAAATCTCACAGAATTTGACAAATTTGAGGCAGGAGGCGCAAATAGCATCAGAGGTTTTTTGGAAAAGCAGTTCTCAGGATACAGAGTCGGATGGCTCAATCTTGAACTGCGCTATTTACTGGCAAAAGAGGCAAGATTATCTCTTAATGCCGATCTGGGAAATATCGAAAATATGAAATATGGAAATGATACTATTTACAGCCTGGGTTGCGGTATCAGAACTTCCACACCGCTGGGGCAGCTTGCTCTCGATTTTGCTGTACCCGCAGATAAAAACGGATTCCAAAACCCTCTCGATGGAATTGTGCATTTTGGATTTAATTCCAGATTCTAAATTCCATGGCTTATCTGTAAACTAAATGAGCTCAACTAAAAAAACTTATTATTAAAAAAGGAGGACCGATGGAAAAACACTCAAATATGAGAGTGGGTGTTTATGTGGACGTAGCTAATATTGCTCAGAATGGCGGCTACGGTATGCAATATGATATCCTCAGGCTTTTTGCCTGCCGCGTTAATGGCGTGGCTATCAGGCTTAATGCTTATGTGGCTTACGATGAAGAACAGGCTAAAACAAATTGGGAATACCGCCAAAAATCACTGTCTTTCCACTCTGTGCTACGCGATTTCGGCTACAAAGTGATAGTTAAACCTGTACGCTGGTTCACAGATGAACATGGCACAAGGTTCGGTAAAGCAAATGCCGATCTTGATATGGCTGTAGACGCTCTGCTGCAATCCGAAAGACTGGATAGCGTCTTGCTCATTACCGGCGATGGTGATTTTGTCCAGGTCGTGAGGGCTTTGCAAAACAAAGGCTGCCGCGTTGAAGCTCTGGCTTTCAAAAACGTGGCTCACACCTTAAGAAATGAAACCGATATGTTCACCTCCGGCTACCTCGTACCAGGACTGTTACCCATCATCAATGCAGACCAAGATAAACGCGTAGAACGCGGCATCTGCTATTCTTATCACCCAGATAAAAAATACGGCTTCCTCAGATTCATGAAAAAACTGGACGGTCACCTCTGGATCACCGATTCCAGAAAAGATGAATCACCCTACGAAACTGCTTTCGTGCACGCTTCGCAATTCCCTGCCGATGTGGATTGGAATACCCTCCCAAGCCGCGAAATGATCTTTGAATTTGATCTAAAATGGATTATGGAAAAAAATGGCTGGCAAGCTGAAAACCTTAAACTTATCTACTCATACCGCACATGAAAAATAAATTTTGCCTGATCGATTTAGGTACAAATAATGCCATTATGCTACTGGCAGAAGTTGATAATGCCCATTATAAGGTGATTAATAGAATTAATAGAATTTCTGCACTCGGTGAAGGTATGAAGGATTGCCTCCTGCAAACCCCCGCTATCATAAGATTGCAAGATATCATCGCAGAATTCCTCCATATCGCCTCAGATTCAAATGCCATTCCCATTATTATCGGCACCAGCGCTCTCCGCGAAGCAAAAAATTCTCATCTTATCCAGCAGTGGCTCAATAAAAAATATCATCTGCATCTTAAAACCATCTCCGGTACCCAGGAAGCTTATTACAATGCCCTTGCCAATCTTGATCAATTTGATTATTGTTCGATGTTGCTTTTTGATATCGGTGGCGGAAGCACAGAATTCTCACTCATAGATAATAATAATATCTCTTCTAATTATTCCATAAATCTCGGAATCAGAAGACTTTATAACAAATATGCCGACCTTGCATCCGCTCAGATAGTCACCATTCGTAACCTTATTGCCAGCGTAAATATCAATATGCCAAATCATACCGTCCTTATAAATTCCGGTGAAACCGCCACTTCTTTGGCTGTGATCCTGCAAAAAATTGCCGGGTCTAGGGAAATCCCTCCGCATAAATCAAGGATAACCCTCTCACAACTTGATAATCTCATTAATTTTATTAATGATTCTGATGATAATACTATCAGCGAACTCAGCCCGGCAAACCCCCTAAATAAAACGCTCATCCTCACTGCCGCCATTATTACCAGAGAAATCATTGCACGTTTTAACGCCCTCGATTTTTTTGTCTCAGACCGAACCTGGCAGTTTGGTGTTCTTATGGAAATTATCGCCGGGAGATTTGATTATGAATGATGATAAATGCCTTACTATTGAAATCAAAGGTAATTATATCGGTGGAAACTGGTTCACTGCAATTGCAGGACCCTGCACTATCGAAAACTACCAGGATTTGTATGATGTTGCCGCCTTCCTAAAAAAAATTGGCATCAGTTTTTTCCGAGGCGGGGCTTATAAAATGAGAACTTCTCCCTATTCTTTCCAAGGTCTGGGATTTGAAGGTATTAAAATTATCAAAAAAGTTGCTGATGAATTAGATATGGTCTCAGTTTCTGAAGTGGTAGCGGTGGAAGATGTAGATGAAATGGCAGATTACATCGATATTCTGCAGGTGGGAACCAGAAATATGCAAAATTATCCGCTGTTAAAAAAACTGGGGGAAATCCCTAACCCCGTAATCTTGAAAAGAGGATTGTGCAGCACTTATGACGAATGGCTGCTCGCTGCCGAACATATTAAATCTGCCGGTAATTACCGCATTATTCTCTGCGAACGCGGTATTAGATCATTTGATAATAAATATTCCAGAAATACTCTGGATATCTCAGCAATCAGTATCTGCAAAAAACTTGCTCCCTACCCTGTCATCATTGACCCTTCACACAGCAGCGGGAGAAGATACCTGGTACGCTCACTCTCCTGGGCAGCCGCCGCCGCCGGCGCCGATGGTATTATTCTGGAAACGCATTTCCAGCCCGATAAAACTGTCTGCGACAGTGATCAGACCATTGACCTTAATGAACTTGAATTAATATTCAGCAAATTACCCATTATCGCAAATTTATGGGACAAAAATATTCAGAGGTGACGAATGAAAAAATTAATTGTCTCTTTAATGCTTATCTGCCTGGCATTTTCTCTTTATGCAAAACCTTATCGCTTAAAACTAGGCCTAAATGATTATAACACCCTTCTCAAAGACCTTAATACAAAAAACGGTATCTATAGATTTAATAGCAGACTGGATGTGTTTAATCTGTCCTCAAGGATCGGACTCGGTTCTGCGGTAAATATCAGCTTCAAAAGCAATAATCATGACGTGGATTTCTATAATAATTATGATTTCTATGCCCATAATCTGTATGGAAATAAAAATGATAAGGGCAATTACTTTGTCTATGGACTTCTTATTGGGATGAGAACCAATTCCGTGAGCGTTGATAATTCAAAATACTGGGGAAAAGTTACCTACACCTTTACCCGCCTGCTCTTTGGCGCCATGGTCTCTCGCAATGACTGGGGATTGGAAATCATCTGCTCACAAAATCAACAGAATGATTTTAAACTGGATTTCTCCACTAAATATTCCTTTGCCGGAAAATATTATGCAGAGGTTTCATATTGCTATACAGGTCCTGTCCGAGAAATTGACCAGGATTTTTCTCTTACTCTCGGATGGGAAGTTTTTAATAGATAATATCAGGTTATTACCCTCCTAAAAGCCTTCCCAAAGCTTCAAGAGTTTGATAATTATCCTGATGCCACAAGGTAATTGCTCCAAAATCCCTCGCCGCCTCTAAATTTACCGGCACATCATCGATAAATACAGATTCTTCCCAGAAAAAATCATGCCGTCGCACTGCCTCCAGATAAACACGCCGGTCCGGCTTGATATATCCCAATCTGCTGGTTATCATTATGTCTGATTCAGAAAATATATGCAATTCCGGAAACTTTGACCAGATATAGGGAAAGTGTAATTCATCGTTATTTGATAATATCATCAACCTGAAATCTGAACTGTATCGCCCTGCCGCTGATATAAGCTCGCTATTTGCCTCAAATACATCGCACCAGGCTTCTTTGAATTCTGCCGGAGACATTTCCGCATTATATACTCTCTGCAATAGATGCAAAAATTCTGCTTCACCAAGCTCGCCACACTCAAATTGCCGGATTGTCTCGTGCGCCTCCGATAAGCTCCGCTCTCCTCGGGCATAGCCAGCTTTTATAAAAAAAAGATCAAAATCATAATTGATCAATACATTGCCTAAATCAAATACAATATTACGGATCATCTCTCTAATACTATGGTCACAGGTCCATCATTCAAAAGCCGTACCTGCATATCCGCCCCAAATTCCCCCGCCTGTGGCTCTATCCCCTGCTCTTTCACTTTTCTGACGAATAAATCGAAAATCTCTGCCGCTTCCTCAGGCTCTGCCGCTTGATCAAATCCCGGTCGCCGCCCCCTGCTGCAATCTGCATATAGTGTAAATTGTGATACCAGCAGAATCTCACCCCCAATTTCACGCAAACTCAGATTCATCCTGCCATTATCATCCTCAAATATCCGCAAATCAAGTGTCTTTTTCACCAACCACTCAAGAGAGGATATCTGCTCTTCCCTGCCAATCCCCACAAAAACAAGCAAACCCCTGCCTATTTCCGCTATTTTTCTCTCTCTTACCTCTACACTGGCATATCGTACCCGTTGGATTACCAGCTTCAATTGTAATTCTCCAAAAATAATTGTCTCTCTACCTGCTCTATCACGATATGCAAAATCAGCATCTGAAGCTCCTGAATCCGGTCGGATGTTGTGCCCGGCACTAAATATTCTATATCACTTTTCCCCAATAACTCCCCGCCTGATCTGCCCGTCATAGATATCGTCCTCATTCCGGCTCTTTTTGCCGTCTCAATTGCTCGCATGAGATTTCTGGAATTTCCGCTTGTGGTTAATACTATCAATAAATCTCCCGCTGCTCCCAAAGCTTCCACACTCCGGCTGAATACTTCATCAAAACCAAAATCATTTGCCACACAGGTTAGATGTGCCCCATCACCCAAAGCAAGCACCGGCAATGCCCGTCTGCTCTGCCGGAATCTTCCCGTGAATTCCTCTGCAAAATGCATGGCGTCTGCATAACTGCCTCCATTACCACAAATCAAAACCTTGCCACCTGCCGATAAAACACCTGCCGCTAACCCCGAAAATTCCTTGATGAAATTCACCAATTCTTTGGAATCACTCAGCAAGGCAGTCAATCTCGCCGCCTCCCTTAATGCCTCTTTTATACTTTCCATTTCAATTCCTTTTCCTTACTTTCTTTATCAATCACCCCGTCTCCACCTTTTTTATAAAGCTTTTTATATAAAGCCAAACTCAATAATCTTCACATTCTTTCAAATATGCTTATCTGCTCCTCATCATCAATATCTTTGTCAATTACTTTTTCATCATATTCACAATTTAATCTTTTGATTATTATGCGGTAATACACCTCCGATTTCTCAATTGTGATGTATTTGCGATTTAATTTCTTTGCCACCACTGCCGTGGTTCCTGTGCCCCCAAAAGGATCAAATACTAAATCATTAGTTTTTGAACTCGCCTTAATGATCAATTCAAGTAAGCTCTCCGGCATCTGGCAAGGATGATTACCAATCCGCTCTTTAAAAGTCCCGCAAACCCTGGATATATTCCAGACATCATCCGGAATCTTCCCTATTGGATTCGCCCTCTTATCTTTATATTTTAATTGCCTTGCTGATGGCACCCTGATTTCTTTATCATTAAAGACAAAATTTTCTTTGTCTTTGGTAAAATACAGAATATGGGTGTGAGACCTGTTGAACTTTTTCCTCTGATTCTGACCAAAAGTATAATACCAGATGATCCAGTTGCGAAAATTATATCCACCCTTTTTTAGTAAAATATTGATCTCGGCAGCAAACTCGTCGCCTATCGCAATATAAATGCTGCCGGTGCTCTTTAATAACCGATAACTCTCATTTATCCATAACGAACACCAATTGTAATAATCCTCATAAGGTAGTTTGTCGTTGTATTTGTGGTATTTTAATCCAATGTTAAATGGCGGATCAGCAAAAAATAAATCTACCGATTCATCTGGAAATCCCCGCATTATCTCCAAACAATCACCAAAATATACCCTATTCTTTTCCATGATAAGATTCCACCCCAAATAATTGACAAGGCTTGAACTTAAATTGCAGCTTTGTCGGGTCAGGTGCCCCGCCCTTCCTCTAAACAAATACAAAAAAAGCCACCCTTTGCGGTTGCGCTGCCCAATTCCTTCCTGCTTGGCTTATTTTCAAGCTCTTGCATACATCTCTCCATATCATTATTATTAAAAAAAATTCCTTGCCTCATAATTTTAAGCCGGTTTTCTCACGTCAAGCTAATTGTCCCGAATACTGGCATACCCCCGATTTTTTTTTGTTAGTTTGGAATATTGAACTTATCAAGTTATTGGTCGTCACCATTTCGAAGGTCCCTCATCTAAAACCTTGGTAGAGTAGAGACAGGTTTCCGAAAAACTTCCACCTGTCCCCCTCATCAAACCGTGCATGCGGTTTTCCCGCACACGGCTTTCCGACAAAGTTCATTCCGTGCATTCGCAGGTTCGTCAAGC
>CAZRXY010000057.1:0-4527 GCA_964604155.1 uncultured Candidatus Cloacimonadota bacterium
CCCATCCCGAACACAGCAGTTAAGTTCACCAGCGCCGATGGTACTGATCCGGTGACGGATTGGAAGAGTAGGTCGCCGCCTTCTTCTGGAAGCTCTCTCTTTTTGTGGAGGTACTATGAGTTGGTTTGCTGGATATTATAATCCACAACACAACCTGAACAGGTTTTATGAAATCAAGCAGAAATATGATTATGAATTTAGCACAGAACGAATCCAGATTTGGGCTGACAGCATAAATGTAAATATTAAGCAATCTGATATGAACCTGGCAATAATATGCGGTACCGTATTGAAAGAAGAGAATGGAAAATGGTTTATATCAAATGAAGCATGGTTACCCGAGAAAGAAAGATCAAAAAGAAAAGGACATTTCATTGGTTTGAATTATTATGACGGGCAGCTTGAATTTTATAATGATCCTTTTGCTCTTAGGGAATTGTACTATTATAAAGATAATCAGGGAACAATATATTTTTCCACACGCGTGGACATTTTGCTTGGATGGAAAGAAAGTAATCAAATTAATTGGGAAGTTTTTGGAAATTACTGGCTGATCAAAGACCCTTTAGGCAGGGAATATTTTGTTAAAGGGATAAATAGATTAAATCAAGCAGGAAAGCTATTAATTAATCAGGAACAGATCAAGAAAACGAACCGGAATTGGACAGCACCTGAAGAAGAAAAATATAATACTGCATATATAGCAGAAATAGAAAATATCCTGCGAAAATTACTGATTGCACCAAAGAATAGCGATAAACACACAATATTAGCTTTATCGGGTGGCTATGATTCCAGAGCTATTTTAGCTCTTATTTTAGCAAATCGATCCGATTACAGTGCTGTAACATGGGGCAATATAAAAAACCCCGACATTCAGATATCTTGTGATATAGCAAGAAATACGGGAATTGAACACAGTTTGTTAACCAGTGACTTGCTGAGTGATGATAATAGTTGGCAGGAGTTCTATAATTATTGTGGGAGAAGTCAGTTAGTAAACATGGGAACGGCGATCTTTGAATTATTTCATTACAGAGAGCTTGATAAGGAAAGTGTCTTAATAGATGGAGGAGCTGGAGAACTGATCAGACGATGTCTAAATGCAAATCTGGAGTATAGAGGCAGGAACGCACTTTATGGTGGTGACATACCGGGTATGCTAAGCTATATATCGGCAGTACGGGCAGATATATTTTGTGAAGAACATCTTGAGAGAATGAGAAGAGGAATGTGGGATGCAGGAAAGAAGGTTTATTCGGAGATGCCGGATATCAGGAAAATGGGGATATCGAACTGGCTGGAAACCTGGAACATCAGACAGCGAATTGGAAACATCAGCAGCAGATCACAACAAATACTGGATGATATTATAAGAAATTTTATGCCATACACTCAAAAAGAGATCATAGAAATTGCCATGAAGATACCGGGAAGGATTAGAGCAAAAAACCATATTCATAAATTGATCATAAGAAAAAATGCACCGCTGCTGACAAATTATCCTACGGTACGTAATGGATTAAAGATGCCTTATATCACAGGTAGAATAAGTGGTAAAGCCAGGGCAATATTATTCAGAAGATGGAGTTATCAAAATAATACAAACAAAAGATTCTTAGAGCTTCACAAGGAGAGAATCTCCGCAATGCTCGAAGATGCAAAACACAATCTTTCTGATATATACAGTAGAAATAAGCTGAAGAGATTATCAGAAGATTACTGGCAGAAGGGATTGCGGGAATCTGAAATGATCTGGTGGCTAACTTTTGAAGTATTTCGCCAGCAGTTCAATATTAGAAACTAATACTATATGTGCGTGATTAGAATGTAGTCCCGAACTGGAAGTGTGGTTCCCAGGTTCTGTACTCAAGATTATAAGCATAATCAAAACCGATAAGCCCAAAGGGACTAAAGATACGCACGCCCAGACCAACACCTTTCTTTAGTCTCCAGAGATTAAAATCATCAAAGCTGTCATAACAATCTCCAGCATCCAAAAAAGTGAGGAAAGCAACCTGATCTTTCACCAGTGGGATTACATATTCGGCTGAGAAAATCATGGCTCTCTCTCCACCATCGTTGTTGCCATAATTATCTTTGGGGCCTATGCTTCTATCACCATAACCGCGGAGACCATCAGCACCGGTTCCGCCCAGGAAGAACCGCTCATCTGGTGGCACAGAGCTGCCATTGTATCCTGTAACGTAGCTGATTCTCCACTTGGTTCGCAAGCCAAAATCGAAGACGGTTCGCACATACCAATTTGCCTGGAAAATCTGCTTAATATAATCATTATCGCCCTGAAGAGGTCCGCCGGCAAACTCAGTGAAGAGTACAAGCTGAGTACCGGAAGTAGGAAAATATATATTATCTCTGTTATCACGGCTGAGCGTTAAAGATAAACTGGAATTATCTTTCCAGCCTTCATCGACAAGCTTCTGAAGTTCCGTGGATACCTCATTTGCGGCAGTATCATCCAGAATGGAATACTTTTTACGATAATAGGAATAGCCAAATGTAGCCTTGGCGCGATTTACCAGGCTGATTGGAAAACCTACTCGAAGCGATCCACCGTGTTTTCTTAATTCGTAAGTATCATATTCTCTGGTGGCAAAATAGGCATTTAAACCGGTGAGAATATTACTATCAAGGAAATAGGGGTTAGTGAAGCTGAGATCAAGGTTCTGCGTAGAGCCTCCAAATTCCCAGGCTAAGGCTACCTGCCAGGAATTTCCTAACAAGTTGTTATGGCTTATCCCAAGCTGTCCTACCAATCCGTCTTTACTATTAAGAGCCACTCCTCCATTAGCTGTGCCAGAGATTTTGTCATTTACATTCATCACCAAATCAATATCACCATTACGATTTATTACCTGATAATCAGGATAAAGATCCGGTTCAAAAAATCCGGTATTATAAATATTGGTCAGCGAACGGCGAACGCGGGATTGCTGAAAATAATCACCAGGGGCTATCACAAGTTGCCTTCTGATCACCTTTTCCTTCGTAGAACGATTTCCACGAATATGTATTTTATGGATTTTTGCGCGTGTATTCTCTTCGATTACTACCTTGATATTTACCTTGTTTTCATCCTTGATCTGCTGACTGTTTATTGAAGCATAGATATAACCTTCCTCATAATACATACTGTGGACATTTCCCATCTGAATGTCAAATTTCTCTTTATTAAATATCTCATCTTCCTTGAATAAAAAATTCGCCGCCAGTTCTTCTTCCGAAAAAATTTTATTTCCACTAAAACTAACCTTTCCAAAGGTGAAAGAATCCCCCTCATAAAGATAAATATCAATATGGAATCCGTCTTTGCGAATTTTCTTATCGAAAGAGATGATATGAGCATCAATGTAACCCTTCTGGTTATAGTAAGCTATTATCTTATCAAGGTCTTCCTGAAATTTTGCTTCCTCAAGTTTACCCGATCTAAAAAATCCAGCTTTCTTTGTATTCATTCTGGAGAGCAGCTTTTTGGTGTCTATTTTCTGGTTACCGTGAATATTGATTTTTCGTACTACTATCTTTTCACCTTCTTCGAGGCTGATAGATAGATCAACGTAGTCATCTTCGTAATCCTCTATAAAATCAACCTGTGCATAGTGATAACCTCGTGTCTGGTACTCAGACAAAATTTTATTCCTCATCTCAGGCTCCATATAGGGAGCGTAATAATTGCCAGCTTCCAAAATTATCAATTCCTGCAGCTTCTTATCAGTTACTTTTTTATTACCCTTAAAATTAATCCGCCTGATTACCGGAAACTCCTTTAAATGTACTGTAACAACGATCCCTTTCTGCAGATCACTGCCAGTGATACTGATATCATCAAACACTTCAAGTTGATACAAATTCTTGATAGATTTTGTCGTGGATGTAGAATTGAGATAATCACCAATCTCAAATGACAGCAACGACCTGATGAGCTCTTCCTGGATACGGTTATTACCCTCTATCTTTATCTGCATGATCTGACCGAAATTAGTATCTGCCTCCTGGGGCAGTGGTAATAGCAGCAGAACTGCTAAAAGTATTACCAGAAGAAATCTATTCATCTGTCCTCCGAAGATATTCCTTTAGAAACTACAATTTCCTGAATCACACCTTTTGAGTAAAGATATTTTTTCTGGTGCAGATGAATACTTCAAAAAAAACAGAAGGCAAAATTTGTTCGTGAACCATTACCAGGCTAAATAACGGCGGATTAGGCAAGAAAATTCTTGACCGAAAATACTGCTGATAAATATATGAACGCCGTTTGTGGGGCATTAGCTCAGCTGGGAGAGCGCTACACTGGCAGTGTAGAGGTCAGCGGTTCGAGCCCGCTATGCTCCACCATTCGTCTTTAGGGTGACAATAGTATTATTTAACACATTGAAGATTGGTCTGGTTACAGCGGTTCGAATAGTTCCTGATTCTGCCAATTGATTGTTTCCTGCAGAGTAATCATATTTAATGAATTTGAGCCACGCAATGAGATAATTTTAGTGATGATTAATTTCGCTGGAA
>CAZRXY010000058.1:0-26869 GCA_964604155.1 uncultured Candidatus Cloacimonadota bacterium
CCCCCCCCAATTGGTTAGCCCGCAGATATCAGCAATGGCTGACCTCAAAATCAACAATCCTAACTTCAGCCAAAGTACTTTATTGACGAGAATTTTAAATTCGGATAACCTGAATATCCACAAAAAAGCCACTTTTCCTCCATGCCATTTAAAAAACCGCTGCGAACAATCTCTCATTAAAACCACCTAAAACAAGCAACATGCTCAAAATCCTGCAGGGCACAATCAACCCTTCAATATAGTAGATAAAAAAAACCGGAATTTCGGTGCGAAACAGGAGAAAAAAATTTTATAAATAATAAAAATCTTAATCTTCTTTTCATAACTTATTAAATTTATTCATGATAAAATAAAAAATTATTTTTCCGATTAATGCACTATACAGTATCCTGCTGAAGACTTTTGCCTGGTCAAAGCTCTAAGCAATAGTAAAGACCACCGAAATTCCTGGTCATACTTGCTGGTAATCAACAGAATCTCACATCAAATCTGAGATTATCGTAATTTATACTTGACTGAAATATGGCATCAGCCAAAGAATAGGCAGTAAAAAAAGGAGAACGCTTAGACGAGGTAGATTATGACCGTTAGAGAATGGTTGCCTGTGTTATTGGCTGCAGCATTTAATATGCTGTCCGGTGAGGTGGTGATCAATGAGCTTTATTATGATCATCCCGGGATCGATACCGGGCATGAATTTCTGGAATTGTATAATACCTCTGATGAGCAGATCAATCTTGAGGGCTGGCACATAGAAAAAGCCGGCAGCCAGTTTTCCATGATTTACACTTTTCCATCGGTTTTCATAGATGCCGGTTCATTTCTGGTGGTGGGCGAATCTGAAGTGGAAGCTGCTGATTTGTTCGCAGTTCTGGCATTTCAAAATGGAGGCAGCGCCACTGACGGAGTCCGGATAACTTCACCCGATAGCTTATATACAGATACTATTCTCTATGATTCTCCAAATACTAATAACCTGACTGATGATGATGGCGATATCGGATATATCTTTGCCCCTGCCGTCACGCCTGGATACTCTCTGATCCGCTACCCAGACGGATTTGATACGGATTGCATGTCGGACTGGCAGCAGTCTCATAGCCCCAGTCCAAATTCATCAAATATTATTAGCTGCGATCTTGCCATTATAAATGCTGAAATACATACCACAGCAAGCCTTCATTACTTATACACCCAAATTCAAAATTTGTCCACAACGAGTGTGGATAACTCTGCGGGAAGATTGGATATCTACTATAATAATCAACCCTTTGACAGCATTTTAATGGAGACTATTGCACCAGGAAAATACTGGGATTATTCCCTTGAATTAGGGTTGTTAGAATCGGGATACCACGAAGTGGAAATATATCTTATCTCTATATATGACAATAACCTGGATAATAATTATCTTGGCTGCTCGCTCCTCGAAGGCTTTAGCTCCGTAAGGTTTAATGAATTGATGATCAAGCCCATTACCGGAGAAACCGAATGGGTGGAACTGTTCGTGGACAATCCTGTGGATAACTTTGTGGATAACTTCCGGATAGTTGATGCAGCCGATAATACGGGTGAATTTTCGCTCCCGGATTTTACTCCGTTTTATCAGATTTTATGTGCAGATATTGCGAGCCTCATGCTGTCTTATGGACTGGAAGAAAATCAATTGCTGGAATGCCTCGGCTTACCAACCCTTAATAACGATGGTGACGCTCTTTATCTTATGGATAGATGGGGAACGGTTCTGGACAGTATGGAATATACGGCAATAGCAGGTTCGGAGTCTGGAATTACCTGGGAACGCTGTAATCCTTATAGCAACCAGAGTAATTGGGGGCACTGTATCTCAGAAGCAGGGCATTCAGCAGGAAAACCTAATAGTATCATGTATGAAAATATCGATATGGGTTTAGAATTCGTGGATTTGATGGAGGTTGAAACGGGACTTGAACATCATCTGAGAATAAAAAACATGGGTATAGAGCTGCCGGAGGAAATAATATTAGAAATATTCTGGCAAAGACTGAATGCCACGGGTAGTGGAGAAATGCAGGAAACCATAAATCCCCAGTCCGAGATATGCGATGAAATTCTGCATACTGATTTTCCGGGTGAGGGCTACTACGAATTCATCTACACTTTGTATACAGAAGGCGATACTAATTACGCCAATGACCAGGTTAATACTTTCTATAATCACAATATCCTGATCTGGGTGATTAATGAGATCATGTATCACCCATTTCCAGGAGAACCGGAGTGGCTGGAGCTCAAACGCAATACAGGACCTCCCGAAAACGAGCTTTTTGTGGTCGTTCAGCAAGACTCCTGCAGAATCCAGGTTAATAATGAATTTGTGATTTTAACTGGCAGTGCAGAAAATGCTGAATTTTTGAGGGATAAGTATGGCGAAGAACTTGAGATTTTTGAGGGACTGCCTCGATTGCCGGATACCGGCTGCACAATAGGAATTGCTGATAAAAGTGGCAGTATTATTGAAGAATTCTTTTATGAACCAGCCTGGAACCAGGAAAAAACGGGATATTCAATAGAACGGGTAAACCCGCAGTTGCCGGCAAGAGCAGATAACTGGGGCAGAAGCGTGTGCGGCAGCACACCAGGATATGCTAATAGCATCTTCACTGAAACCGCTGTCACCACAGCTCAACTTAAGATTTCACCTCCAATTTTTAACCCCCACAAAGGCGAACATACAGCAATTAGTTTTCAGAATACCGGCAATCTTAACCAGGTGAGGATTGAGATTTATGATCTCAAAGGCAGAAAACTCAGAATTATTGCAGACCAAAAATTTCAGGGCAGCGAAGGAATATACTTCTGGGATGGCAGAGACCGCACGGGTAAAATAGTAAATACCGGTATATATCTGGTATTAATCGAGTGCTCAGGCTCTTATGATAATTATATCGATAAAAAAACTGTAGTAGTAAAACGTTAGGAGAGAAAATGTATGGAAAAACAGTCTCTTATGCCATAAACGGGATTGATGCCAGGCAGGTTATTGTGGAAGCAGATATCAAGGGTGGCACCAATAAATTCAGCATCGTGGGATTACCTTCCAATTCAATTAAAGAAAGCAAAGATCGCGTCTGGGCAGCTATTAAGAATTCTGGTTTCAGGTTTGGTTCACATAACTACACGGTGAATCTGGCACCCGCAGACATGAAAAAAGAAGGTGTGGCACTTGATCTTGCCGTCGCTGTCTCACTTCTTCTGGCAGAGCATCAGGTTCGCCTTAGACGCAAAGGTGTTTATGTGCTCATCGGTGAATTATCACTTGATGGCAATCTTAGAGCGGTGCGAGGCATCTTATCCATTGCCACTGCCTGCAAAAAAGATGGAGTTGATGGGATTATTGTGCCTCTGGAAAATGCCAGAGAAGCCGCCATCATCGAGGGCTTATCTGTCTATGCCAGCAGCCATCTACGTGAAGTTGTGGAATTCCTCGAAGGCAAAACGGAGATTGAACCCTATTCCATTGACCGAGATGAGATTTTTGCCCAGCAAACTGAAAACATGATAGACATGTATGACGTGAAAGGGCAGTATCACGTGAAACGCGCATTAGAAGTAGCCGCCTCAGGCGGACACAATATCCTCATGATAGGTCCTCCGGGCTCCGGTAAAACTATGCTGGCACGTTGTTTTACGACAATTATGCCGGATTTATCATTAGATGAGGCACTGGAAACCACAAAAATCCACTCCGTGAGCGGTCTGGTCGATAATAAAGCAGGAATAATCCGCCAGCGTCCCTTTCGCTCGCCTCATCACACTATCAGCGATATCGCCCTGATCGGTGGCGGCAGCTACCCCAAACCCGGAGAAGTATCTCTCGCCCATAACGGAGTACTCTTTTTGGATGAATTACCTGAATTTAAAAAATCGGTACTGGAAGTATTACGCCAACCACTTGAAGATGAAGTGGTTACAATTGCCAGAGCGTCGCAGAGTCTGGAATTTCCAGCTAAATTCATGCTGGTGGCATCGATGAACCCCTGCCCCTGCGGCTATTACGGCAGCAATATTGAAGGTCATAGCTGCAGTTGCACTATTGCCAGCATACAACGCTATAGATCACGAATCTCAGGTCCGCTTCTTGATAGAATAGATATCCATATTGAAGTGCCGGCAGTACGCTATCAGGAACTGAGTGCCATGCCGGATGGAGAAAAATCCGATGAAATCAAAAAAAGGGTAAATAATTCTCGACTGGTGCAATTGAACAGATTCAAAAAAACTCAGATTTACAGCAATTCCCAGATGAACCCCAGGCAGATAAGAAAGTATTGTCAGCTTGACGAAGATTGCCAGAAACTGGTGAAAAGAGCTATGGAGAAGATGGGCTTATCCGCCAGAGCCTTTGACCGGATTAAAAAAGTGGCAAGGACGATAGCCGACCTCGAGGGCTCGGAACAAATCACCTCACCGCACGTGGCGGAAGCAATTCAATACCGCAGTCTGGACCGTAAATACTGGGAAAATTGATTAATTGCGGAACTGATCAAGATTACCGGTAAGCGGTATGTACATCACGGTCTCATTCACTTCGTCAAATCTCCTGCGGAATACCTTTGAAGTGAGCGAATAGATAATAGGAATTCCTCGCCCGGAAGTATCCCAGTCATCTTTATTGGCAAACGGATCCTCACCCGGTCGCTTATCGGGAATATCCCAGGTGATCCCCTTATCCCAGAATGTAAGCATTAGCTCCTCCGCAATCTCTATCTTTAGCAGGATCACCGTGTCTGACTTGCTCCGCAGTCCATGCACAATTATGTTATTCAAAAACTCATTAACAATCAGTTCCACCTGCATGGCAAGCTCGATGTTATTATCCTGATGAGTAAGGATATACTGTTCACAAAAAGCTCCGATGTCCTTTGTATTGGTTAAAAGAGAACGCATTAAAGAAAGATGGCTGCGATTAATTTCATCTTTTTTACGATGCCAGAAACTCACCAGGGTGAAATCATCAGAATTTATTGCATAACCATTCTCAATCAGCTTGCTCTTTAGCATATGGCTGAGAATTTCCTGTCTATCCGCATCGAAATTTTCTGAAATGAATTTGGCAAATCCTTCCAGGTCAAGTTGGGTCTTATCGCTATTCTGGCACTGATACACTCCATCAGAAAAAAGAAAGGTTATCGTATCCTGATCAAGCTTGATCGTGTTTTCCTCTTCTATGGAATATTCATAATCCGCTCGCCAGCCAATAGGTACCGAACCCTTTTCATAAACCACACGAGTATCCCCCGTCTTTTTGTTATATAGAATAATTGGTGGCTGTCCGGCATTATAATATGTTATTGTCCCCTCTCCGATATCTATCAGGCAGATCAATAAGGTAAGGTAGTTATTGGGAAATAGTTCCTTGCTGATTATATTATTGACCCTTCTTATAATATAATGCGGCTGAAGATTATCCTTCTCGGATTCAATTACCATATTTATGGTTGCCTTCACAGCACTCATAATTAGAGCAGCCTGTACCCCATGATTAGATATGTCACCCACATAGGTAACATATTTACCCTCAGATATATTGATGGTGTCCGAAAAATCTCCACCGATTTTCTTGGATGGCGTATAGGTTGCAGAAAATACTACGTTATCATCAAGCGAAAGCCATTGAGGTTTCAGGTAGCTTTGTACGTTTTCTGCCACCTCCAGCTCTTTCAATAAGGATTTATTTAGCTTATCCAAATCCCGCATTGTCCTATTACGTTCATGTATGATATTATTTATCTGGATAAAGGTTGTGATAAAAATTATCAAACTGATTAGTCCTATCACGATTAGAGCTACATACCTGATAAGATTATATTTGCCCAGTTGAGACATCTTTTCCTGGCTGATTTTGTACTGGTACTGCATAATCTCTTTGTGGAAATTCATTATCGATGTAAATGTGCTCTCTACGCTATCTTTTACCCGGATAAATTGCTCCTGGAGCTCTGCCTCAAGCTTCGGCTCCATTTCGGCTCCCCCCATTAGTAATATGCTCCTCTCTATCTCCTCAAGATTGATCAAAGAAGAAGTAAATTTCTGTAAATATGCTTCAGACGAAAACTCCTCCACAGGATTGAAATGTATTAATCTCGTGCTCGGAGAATAAATAGAAAAATCATCAAAATAATTGTAATCATAAGAACCACCATATTCTATTGTGTTTAGAACGGATTTAATGTCTCTAAAACTCAGCTTTATTTTGGCATGATAATCATCACTGTCCCCCTGGCTTATTCTTGTAGTCACCAAAAGATCAAATTCATTACGGACCAACATGAAATGACGATATATTACCTGATTGAGATACAAAAGCGAATCCATATTCCGAGATTGCTTGTTATAGTAATCAATTACTTTATCCATAAATACTTTACTGCCCGCAATGCTCACGGCTACTATAACAAACAGTAATGCGAGTATTAATATCTTGCTCTTTATCGGATCATGCACCGAGCTGTCCATATCTACCTCTCATATTATCCATTCCTTGTTCTCACAAATATTCAAGTAAGCAATTTTTAAACCATTTTCAGACTTTTCTCCCGCCTAATCACATAGAACCCGATTAAATGGTAGCTGGACGCCTCTGAAAATAAATCCCTCATAAAAAATCTTCCCGAAATCGGGCACAATCTGATGCCGGATGTCCGCTTTTAGCTCCAAAATACTGCCAGCCATATCGTATCGCTGTCTGGCTTTGTGCTTTCCACTCTATGTTTCCTGTGCGCAGGAATCAGCAGATAATCTCCCGCTACCATTGATATCAGCTTATCAGGCTCCTTTTGCCGGATCGCTGCAGCTCCACTTATTAATATTATCCATTCATTTTCCGACTGGTCATACCAAAACCCCGCCGGTGAAGAATGTCCGTGCGAAACGATCCGTTCTATCCGTACCTTGTCATTTGCTATTATTAGATCAAATAGCTCCTCAACCCCCGCTCTCACCGGCAGATTATCTTTTATATTGCTCACTACTTACGTGCTCCCATTCCCTGCCACTCCAGATTTTTGCGTGATTTTGCCACATCACGTAAGCCAGCCAGATTTGTTCCATTGTCTTCAACCTTTCACGCATAGATAATTCCAGACCGGCTGCCCATTCCGAAAATCTGCTTATCAGATCGTAAGGCAATTCATAATCTATCATCTTCTGCAAATTGTCCTGCCTCGGTAAAAATACCGGCTCATCCTCCTCACCAAATCCACTAAACTCCTTCTTCCTAAGATCATAGTTCTCCGGGATTATGCTGTAAAACTCATCCTCGCTGATAATAACTCGATACACTCCTCTCTCATATTCCATATCAGCAATATCTTTGGGTAACCCATAAAAATAATCCCCCTGCTCCGGTTCCCAGTATGATTTAATCTCATCCGCTTTCGTACACATCTTTATGTAATTTTTACTCGTATCCATATATTCTCCCTTTTTATTTTATCAATTAGTCCGAAAATAATTATGTACTCCCAAAATTGTCCAATTGTTTTTTTGTTTATCTCAGAAAAGAGATTATTCTGAAACTAGAACGGGATTGGGCAAATCAAAAAGCTCATATTCATGCATGCGAAGATAATAATTTCTTATGAGCCGGTAGGAAAGAGGAAGTGTGAATAATAGTCCCGCGAATAGACAGACACATCCTGCTAAATTAATCAGAAGTACCTGAACTGCTACGAAAAACTGCTGCCATCGCGTCTCGTGCCCCGCAATTATGCTGCGATAAATAGCAATATGAGGCTTGATTTTTTTTTCCACGCTAAGATTAAGAGCAGGTATGGCACACACTATGCCATAGATGACCATGATCAGGCGGACTATATGCAGAACCGGGTCCACCATGATGTCCAGTAAAAATCCCGTGCAAATAACCTTGAGCACAAAAAAATATAATTCTGCCAGCAATACAAACACCCAGAATCTGGGATAATGTCGTAGACCCGCAATATAATTTTTTACCGTTAAATCGTCTTTCTGGGCAAAAGGTATCAATGCAAAGGGCAACGAAAAAAGCATTACCAGATTCGTTAGCCAGTATTGACCCCAGAAAAGATAGATCAGTATGAATATAGGTATATAAACTGCAAGACTGAGAAATAGCCCCAGACCAAGATATTGAGAATACCCCTTTTTATGCTGCTCCCAAACCTCTCTGAAATTACTGCCGGCAGATAACCCCGTCTTCAATGCTGACGTCGGCTCCCCGCATACATGACAGTATATCTGATGCTCATGAAGCTCCGTATTACAATACTGCGTCTTGTTACTCTTTTTCGTTTCTGATTTATTTATTCCCTTACATCTCATTATTTTTTCCCATCCAGTGTATATTTTATGCCCAATTGATTGACATAACCTAAATCTCCATAAGATACAAAGGCATAATTTATCTCATACCTCTCCCAAAACACTCCGAACCCTCCGGTAAATCCCGCAAATAACTCACTTTTGCCACCCGTTCTCCAATCCGAACCATCACTTTTGTATCCTATCCTTAAACGCAATTGCTCATGAGCCCCTATCTCCAGACCAAAACGACTGTAATATTCTCCCTTAAACGGTTTATAAATATCTGCCGCCAATAGCAGTGCCGGCATTAATTGAAAACCAAATCCCAAATCCGCTAATGTAGGCAATTCCTCTTCGTATTCAGACTCGGTAAAATGCGAAAGCTGCAAACCCAGATTACGAAGACTTATCCCAATATGCAGATTCTCATTCTCTGTAATATGATATATTCCCAGATCAATGGCAAATGCTGAGGCGGAATTGCCGTCTATAGACTCGTGTAATAGCTTCACAGTCCCACCCACATTTAAAGTCTGCGAAAAATGATAGGCAAATGAACCCCCAGCCTCGATGTTAGAATAACCAAATGTACCCGATGTTCCCAGATAATTGCCCAGCTCATCACTGAGTGTCCTCTCTTCAGTAGTCGATAAAAATCTGCTGTATATCCCATAAGCCAATTTATTGCCACCTGGTTTTACAAATGATACCGCCCCACAATTTATCCCCTCAAGATACTGCATGTAGATAGCATTGATCTGGGTGTTTTCTATCTGAAACAAACCTGCTGGATTATAAAATATCGCTTCCCCATCATCTGCTATCCCGGCATAGGCAGAACCCATTGCCGATGCCCGCGGACTGAATAATAACCTGCTAAAAGCAAATCCGGTTGTGCCCGCACCCTCCCCGGCTGCCCACGTAATCAAATGCAGGCTTATCAAGAGTATTGCTATCACTGTTCTCTTCATGTTCCTTCCCTTAGATCTCAAGATTGATTCCACTTAGTATCTCATAGATTCCTGTCGCATCCTTCGCACCCGTCATTAATGCTATATTACCCTCAATTCTGATAAAATTCGATATCCCTGCCAAAACCCGCATATAGCTCGATTGCTTCTGCAAAGGAACTGCCAATAAAAAAATAAGCTGAACCGGCTTCTCATCTATCGAATCATAAGGAAGCGGCTCTGCCAGTTGCCAAACACTCACCACAAAACGATCCACCGTCTCATGACAGCCATGAGGCAAAGCCACTGACCTGCCAATTCCTGTAGACATCACTTTCTCCCGAGTCCATACTACCTGAAAAAAATCCTCGACACTCGATATTACCCGCTTTTCATTAAGCTGCTCAACCATTTCCTTCAAAAGTGATTTCTTGTCCACAGCCATATACTGAGCGCGGATCAATTCCTGGCAAAATACGCTTTCTGTCAATTCAAAACCTCCATTCACCATCTGCTCTGTCTATTTATTTACTTGACTGATTAAGTCAATTTATTTTTATGCTGTAATGCGTAATAGGATGTATCATAAAGAAGGAGATATTAGAATGAAATTTAGATTACAGATCATATTACTGGTCTTATTCAGCATTGGAACCGCCTCTGCAGCTATTGACCCCGAAACCGTGCTGGCAGAGCACTCCAATGGCACTATCACTATGCAGGATTTTAATCTGCGGCTAAGTAAAGTCCCCGCTATGTATCAGGGCAGATATCAAACCTATGAAGGAAAAATGAAATTCCTCAGTGACCTGGTTACAGAAGAAGTCTTTTTTATGGAAGCTCTTTCTATGGGACTCGATAAAGACCCCGAACTGCAAGAAAAGGTGCAAAACCAGATTAAATCAACCTACTACACCGAATACCAAAATCATCTCACAAAAACCCGGATCCAGGTTACCGACGATGAACTCTACGAATACTTCCTGCAAAACATCGATGATTATGCCGGTATTACTTTTGACGAATCCAAAACAATGATCGAAAGGCAAATAATGCCCCAGAAAAAAAAAGAATTTCTGGAAAATTATGAGGAAAAACTCTGGCAAAAATATGAAACCGTCATTCACGAAAACCTTTTAGACTCTCTCGATTTTAATGACTACTCCACTATAGAACCTATCGCCCAACAGAAATATGTCACCAGCAATAACCCAGCCCTGGAAAAAACTATCGCCGACCTGAAAGAATTTTATGACGGCTTGCCCAATAACAATAAACGCCCCATGCTGAACAGAGAATCTCGTCTTAATTCTGTTTATGAAATCACAAAAATGGATATGTACTATCTGGAAGCCAAAGAAAACGGTTTCGATGATAATCCCGTTGTGCTGGAAACATTGCCCATGATAGAACGTAACCTTATCCTCAGAGAAGCATATACCAGATTGATTACCAATCAGATAGACACCACCGATGATACTATTAGAAAATTCTATCACGATAATATCGAGAAATTTAGCTCCAAACCATATCGCAAAATACAGGCTTTTGGCTTTAATGATCTCGATACTGCCAAAAAAGCACAGAACGATGTAAAAAAAGCTCTCAAAAAATCTGATAACCAATTGCTCGATGAAATACTCGAAAAATCCGTTTTCCAATTCGATAACGGCGAAATCGATTACATCTACAAAAATAACCTGATACCTAAAGCAGGAACCGACTCCCTCTGGTCAAAACTCGTCTGGGAAGATGATCATGGTAAAACAAAACCCAAAAAACTCAGCAAAATCTTCCAAAGTGCTCAAAATTACTTCGTCTTTTTCCGCATACTTGAAGATATCATACCCGTTCCCACCCCCTTTGAAGAAGCCAGAACCAGAATTGAAAATGAATTGATCCAAAATAATTCCCGCCAGCTTTTTCAGGAAACAGTTGATTCTCTCCGCGAAAAATTTAACGTCGTTATATATAACGATAATCTCATAGAAAAACTTAGTGCCGAAGAATACTTCTCAAATGCCGAAAACGCACAGAAAAAAAGACGCTTCCAGGATGCTGTCTATTATTATGACCAGGTTTGCGAATTTCATGCCAACGGCATCGATGACTATAAAGCTATGTTTATGAAAGGATTCCTGTATTCTGAAGAACTCAAGGATTCAGCTAAAGCTATCGCCATCTTTGAAGAAATTCTCGAAAAATACCCCTATGGCGAATTGCACGATTCTGCAGAATTTATGATCGAAGAACTAAAAGGTAATAGCAGTATCCTGGAAAAAATGGAAAAAAATTGAAAAACCATTATCCTGTTATTATAACTGTGGGTTAACCAAAAGGAGGTTTATGTGTTTTATTACGGTGATCAACTTAAAACTGTGTTTCTTAAAGCTAAAAAAGAACGCTTTGGCATTATTGCCTCTAATGTAGTCTTTGATTTTACTATCAGAGGCATTTTGCAGGGATACGACCAAAAAAAATCGGACGGCTTGCTCCAAATGAGCAGCGGTGCCGTCAAATTCGCCGCCGGCTACTCGAAAGATATGAATATCGGCGCCCAATTGATCAGCTCTATGATCAAAACCCTCTCTCAACAATTCCATAACTCCGGCGTTGGCTTGCATATCGATCACGCCACGCCAAATTATTTCGATTTCGTCGTCTATTGCATCGAAAATAACCTCGTCTCAAGCGTGATGATCGATGCCTCTCATGAAGATTTTGCCGAAAATATCCGCATCTCTTCTGAAGTTACTAAAATTGCCCATAAATACGGCGTGCTCGTCGAAGGAGAAATCGGCTATATTAAAGGCTCTGAAGACGAAATCGTCAGCGATACTCAATTGTATACCAATCCCGAAGAAGCTCTCGAATACGTAAAAAAAACCAACGTCGATCTCTTTGCTGCCAGCGTTGGCACAAATCACGGCGTCACCAAAGGAAGCGAGGTGGTGCTCAGGCTCGATCTCATCAAAAATATCGATAGTCTGTTGATCGCAAATAATGTGGAAACCGGCATCGTTCTGCACGGCGCAAGCGGTCTCACCGCCCGTCAACAGCAGGACGCCATCGCAAACGGAGTTGTTAAAATTAATAAAGATACACACTACCAGATGGATATGGCTTCATCGGTGCAGGCTTACTGGGAAATTGAAAAAGATGCTATCGTCAAACCACCAAATGTCACCGAAAATGAATATACTCCGGATAAAAAACGCTTCGACCCCAGAAAATGGATTGCTAAAGCAGAACTAGCTTGTGCAAATTCGGTCGAAGAACTCGTCCAAATCACTGGCAGTGCCGGAAAATCTATCCTGCTCTAAAAAAATTAAGGAGTAATATATGCTGAATATCGCTATAAACGGTTTTGGAAGAATTGGCAGACTCGTCTTTAGAGGAATGCTCCAAAACCCCGATGAATTTAATATTGTCGCTGTCAATGATCTCACCGATGCACCCACTCTGGCTCATCTGCTAAAATATGACTCTGTGCACGGCGTCCTGCCCGATAAAATCTCAAGCACAGAATCCAGTATTATTTTTAATGACCAGACGATTAAGGTCTTTTCTGAAAAAGACCCCGCTCAATTGCCCTGGATGGAATTGGAAATAGATTACGTCGTAGAATCCTCCGGCGTCTTTAGAACCCGTGCCCAGGCTGCTAAACACCTCGAAGCCGGTGCCAAAAAAGTTGTTATCTCGGCTCCTGCTAAAGATGAAGTCGATGCCACTATCGTGCTCGGCGTTAATGATGATGCCCTCAAACCTGAACATGAAATCGTCTCCAATGCTTCATGCACCACAAATTGCCTCGCCCCCGTGATGAAAGTTATCACCGATAATTTCAAGGTCGAAAGTGCCTTTATGACCACTATTCACAGCTATACCGGAGACCAAAGACTCATCGATGCCCCTCACAAAGACCTGAGAAGATCTCGCTCCGCTGCTATCAATATCGTGCCCACCACTACCGGAGCTGCCGTGGCTACCGGAAAAGTGATCCCCGCTCTGCAAGGAAAAATTGACGGACTCGCCGTGAGAGTACCCACTCCAAATGCCTCACTCGTTGATGTGGTCATCTACGTTGATCGAGAAACTTCTATCGATGAAATTAATACTATGATACGCGAAGCCGCTGAAGGATATCTGAAAAATATTCTCGAATATTCTGAAGCACCTCTGGTCTCCACCGATATTATTCACAATCCTCACAGCTCTGTTTTTGATGCCAAAAGCACCATGGTGAACGGAAAAATGATCAAAATTCTTAGCTGGTATGACAATGAATGGGGCTACTCTCAAAGAATTATTGACCTCATCAGGCTCATGTCGCAGGAATAGGGTGTGAAGACACGCTCTGTCTCTCAGGCTATTCACCTGAGAAAAATATTTGACAAAATATGCAGGATTTTTTATCTAATGCCTGTGTAGTGAAAAATTAAGAAGATTATATTTTTAAGGAGGAAAGTAATGAAAAAATTACTCACTGTTTTATTGGTTGTCATTTTGGCTTCCACTCTGTCTGCAAACGATGTTCTCAAGGTAAAAAATGTTAACCAGACTATGTTAAGCCGTCAAAATTCCCAGATGCGTGACTTTATCACCATCACTGAAGAAGATTTTGAATCCGGCTTAGGCGACTGGTCATTTTATGATGAAACCGCTCCCACAGACTGGAATGAAGAATGGCATTTGAGCACCACCGGTGCATATGAAGGCAATTCCTGGTGGATGGGTGATGAAGACCTCGGAGGCTATACAGACCACCGTTATCTCGTGCTTGATACACCCACCTTGACACTTGCCGCAAGTAACCCGGAACTGAATTTTATGTTCGCTCTTAATTGCGAAGACCCCGCCAGCAGCCCACCTTACGACGCCTGGGACGGCGCAAATGTCCGCATCTCTACCGATGGCGGAAATACCTGGACTCCTATCGCAGGAACACCCGCCTATAACGGCACCAGCTTCTACTCATTTGGCTATGAATTTAATGAAGGACCCGGGATCCCGGGCTGGGGAAGCACTTCAAACTGGACTAACTGGACGCAGGCTACTTTTGACCTCTCCGACTACGCCGGCGATGAGATTAAAATCCGCTTCGCTTTCGCTTCTGACCCCGCCTATAATACTGCCGATGATCAAAATATGTTCGGCTTCAGAGTAGATAATATCGAAATTGATACTGACGATGGACTCTTTGTCTCCGATGGCGATGGAGCTGCCGGTGATGAACTTATGATCCCCGGATACGGCGGTTCTGTTGCCGGTAATCTCTGGCACATATATACCGATAATATGGCTCCCAGCCCCACACACGCCATGGGATGCTTTGATGATGGCACAAATACATATCTACCCGGAATGAGCAATTTTGTCGTCTCTCCACAATTCTCTCTGCCAGAAGACGGAATATTCACCTGGGACGTCTATGTGATCACTCAGCTTGATGCCGGCACCTTCCCAGATTGCGATTATATCCACGTGGAAGTTCGCTCCCAACCTGAAGGCGGACAGTGGACCGGCTGGTACTCTATCTCTAACCCCCTCGGAGACCCCGCAGGAACAAATTATGTGTTCACTGGCTCTATAGATACCTGGAGCCTCTTTACTGAAGGCTGGGGTATGGAATACGGCGATATATCAATTCTGGCTGGACGTAATGTCCAATTCCGCTTCGGACTTCACACAAATTCCACAGACGAAGTTGTACCCGGCGGCTTGAAAATTGATAATTTCTATGTAATGCAGGAAGTTTATCTGGGCCCCGCCCCCGAAAACCTCGTCGCTCAAACTACAGATGATAATCAGGTTATGCTCTCCTGGGACCCGATCATCGAGGGCGGCGAAGTAGGATGGCTGCAATGGGATAGTGGCGTTAATGATGATGCCATTGGTCTCTCTAATGGCGGTACCATGTTCGCTGCTGCCAGATTTGATCAGGGTGACCTGATGCCTTATGTCGGTGCCCAATTCTCTCAATTGGAAGTGTATATCAATGATCTACCCACAACTTTTACTGCCTATATCTGGGCAGGTCCAAATGCTGGAACAGAGATTCTTAGCCAGACGTATATGCCAACCGCTGCCAGTTGGAATACAATAGACCTTGAAACCCCCGTAACTATTGAAAGCGGACTGGAATATTGGGTCGGCTATAGTGTTGTACATGATGCATCCACATTCCCGGTTGGCTGCGACGCTGGCCCCGCTATAATCGGAAAGGGAGGCTGGTACACCGCTACAAGCCCTACCGGATGGGCAGAAATCATTAGTCAAGGCTTTGATGTTAACTGGAATATCCACGCTTATGCAGGTGACTCAAGAATTGAAACTTCCCCTGTCATCGAACTTAGCAGAGACATTACCGGATACAACGTATGGCGCTTAGATGAAAGCGGCTCAGAATATGTGAATATTGCTACAGTCGATCCCGTTATTGAACCCTCTTATCTGGATGATGAACCACTTGATGGCTGGAACTACTACGTGGTTACTGCCCTCTATGATGGACTCGATGGCGCTGCCAGTAATGAAGCTATGGCTTATGTTATGAGCGCCGATGCAGAAGAAATCTTCTATGACGATGGCACTGCTGAAGATGGTCTTAATGTGGGAATAGCACAGTATATGGCTGTTGAATTCTCACCTGAATATCCCAGCTCAAGAGTGCTCACTCATATCAAAGTCTTTATCGAAACTGTTAATATCGGACAGTTTGTATTCAGGATTTTCCCCGATGATGGCGGTATGCCTGGCGCAACTCAGCTCGCTCAATTCAATGTGAGCCCCGCTAATTTGACTCTTGGCTGGAATACTATTGAGGTTCCTGAAGATCACCTGCCTAACCTAACCTTTTCCTCAGGCAGCTTCTATATTGCCGTCTTCGAAATGGCAAATCTGGCTTCTATCGGCTTGGATACAGATGGCTCAGGACATAGCTGGGTTACTGTCGCTGATATGTGGGAACAACTTGATACAGGAAACATCATGATCCGCGCTATCATTATGCCTACACCCGATAATAATCCTGAAGAAATCTCCCCCCGTATCGCTACCGTAAGTAATTATCCTAATCCTTTCAATCCGGAAACTACTATCGCCATGAATATCCCCACCGCCGGACACGCCTCTCTTAAAATCTATAACGTCAAAGGTCAGCTCGTAAATACGCTCATCAATGAAAACCTGCCCGCTGGCAATCAATATGTCTCCTGGAACGGTACTGATTACAATAATACACCGGTTACTACCGGTATCTATTTCTACAAACTGGAAACAGATAATCAGACCGCCCACGGCAAAATGATCATGCTCAAATAAACTCACTGTAATTTAAAGTGATTATATGATCAAACCCGACAGTAGAAAGAGCTCTGCTGTCGGGTTTCTTTTCTTAGGGAGGGATTATGAAAAATAACGGTAAGATTATCCTGCTGCTTATCATGCTCGCCGGTATGATCATGCAGTTTGCCCTGATGTTCCTGCTCATGCAACCAAATGAAGTTAAATGGTATGACCCCCAGGAATATCTCCGCATTGGAAACGAACTTGCCTCCGGCGAACCATACAGCTCCGAATTTAAAGAAAGAAATCTCTATTTCTCACCAGGCTACCCTCACGTTCTGGCAGCTATGATCAAACTCGTGGGAAACAAAATCGTTTATATCAGAATCCTGCATATCCTCCTGTTCCCAGCTTTCATCTATTTCCTCTATCGACTGGGAAAAGACTGGAAAAACGAATTCACCGGACTCATCCTCGCTCTCTCCGCTCTATTTTACCCTTTCTATATCTATGTCCCACTCACTCTCTACCCCGAAGCTATTCTGCTCTATCTTCTACCACCCATCACCTGGCTCATGCTGCGTAACGGTCAAGCACCCAAATGGCTCTCACTCACCCTCGCCTCCGCCCTTATTGCACTCGCTGTTATGATCAGACCAACTGCCATTTTTATCATTCCCGTCTTCGTGCTCTATGTTGTCTTCAAATCCGGCTTCAGTTTCTCAAAATTACTCCCTATCGCTTTCATTATCTGCCTCATCCCCACTATTGCCGTCTCTGGATGGATGCTTAGAAATTATCAGGTTCACGGGAAACCCGTCTTCTCATCCGCCAGCGGTTTTAACCTCCTGATGAGCTACAACGAAAACGCTTCCATCAAAGTTAAACTGGATTATCCACTGCCAAAACGTATCCAAAATCGACTCGATAACGCCTCATCCAGTGCCGAAGCCCAAAGCATTGCCCACGAAGAAGCTCTCGATTTTATCAAAAATAACCCACTCTCTGCTCTCAAACTCGCATTCTTTAAACAACTTGACCTCTGGAACCCTCTCCCGCGTACTACCACTAAAGAAGGCTTCGCCAAACCACAGTTTAAAGTCATCTCCGCTGTCCCCTATCTCGCCTTCCTCTCGCTGGGAATCATCGGCTTTTTCAAATACCGAAAAGACCCATTTGTTATCGCACTGCTTTGCCTCACTATCCTCAATTGCCTCCTAAATGGACTCATCGCCGTCTCTGTCCGCTACAGACTCATCACAGATTTTGCCTTCATCCTCCTCGCCGCCACCGTTATCGCTGCATACCTCACAAAAAAAAAACAAAACGGAATCGGTGAACGGGAAACAGGAAACGAGAAACGAAGAACAGTGAAGAATGATCTGCGAAAAGCAGGCTCCCCCCCTTTTTCTAATCAACTTGACTGATAGGTTATTGGTAATAACGCAATTACGCAGACTGCACCTGGTAAATTTAAAATTACACTAAAAATTGTATCATCCCGTAAAAAATGCCTAATCCCGCAGGCATGAACCAGAGTTGCAGCACATATAACAGCTAACATCAAATAGTCACCTATATCTCTATTTATAAATGAACTGCCCCGAGCTTCAACTCGGTGTTCATCGCCACTTCCCCCCTTCCCCCCTTCCCCCCTTCATCCCTTCCTCCCTTCATCCCTTCGTCCCTTCATCCCTTCATCCCTTCGTCCCTTCCTCCCTGCCTTCTCTCGCCCCTTCACCCACTCAAACCTTCAAATTTTCGAAACAAAGCTTTCACATTCTCATTTTTACTCTTTTTCTGGATATACATATTTATATATTATCATTATTAATAGCAACAAAGATAAACAACAAAGAACAATCCCACGTTTTTATGTTAGATTGATCTTTGTTGTTTTGGTCTGAGGCTGCTTATTTTTTGTTATGTTATTTATTAGCAGGGAATAATGTATGGTAAGTCCGGCAAAAATGATGAAAATTAGCGAATTATGGGTAAAACTGTCAATTTGAGAGAAATTTCATATTTATTTTTCTGAAACTATTGTTCTTGTGGCTTATGGAGTCGGCACCTGATAATTTCAGCCAGGGGGGTTCGTTGTGGAGGGCTGACTTTTGTGAATAAGGATTTGGCGGGTGGGATAGTGGGCTGCGGGGTTTAATTTTTACTTGACGGGTGATGATATTAAATATGGTGAGTAGGCTTATGGAAATTTTAGAAAACGAGGTGGTTTTGGAGCGTCCGGCGATCTATGTGGTGGCGACGCCGATCGGAAACATCGATGATATCACTCTGCGGGCGTTGAAGGTGCTAAAGGTTTCGGACGTCGTGATCTGCGAGGAGTATCGGGCAGGGTCTCGGCTATTGAAGAGCTACGGCATCGAAAACGAATTGCTCGAAATAAATGAGCATAATGAGCAGCAAACGAGCAAGGAATTGATATTAAAGATACTGGGTGAGAATCTGGCGGTGGCGATGATCTCAGATTGTGGCACGCCATTATTTGCGGATCCGGGCAATACTTTTGTCCCATTGGCTTATCAAAGTGGCATAAGGATCATCCCTGTTCCTGGAGCGTCTTCACTTTTAGCAGCCGTAATGTCTGCCGGTCTGAGCAGTAAGGGATTTTTTTATTACGGCTTTCTGCCGGCAAACCGTCAGGAACGGATACTGGCGATACGCAGATTGCCTGATGATGTAGACATCATATTTCTGGAAGCGCCCTACCGGCTTAAACAGGTATTAAGCGATTTGCACAAGCATTCAGGCGGTAGCAGGCAGGCTGTTTTATGCTGGAAGCTAACGCAGCCGCAAGAGCAGTTATTAGCGGGTAGTTTAGGTGAATTATTGCAGATGTCTGAGAATCTTGGCAAGGGCGAATTTGTGTTAATCCTGCGTAAGAAAGGGACAAGATGAGCGACCAGATAGATATCTTTTCGGAGCAGGTTGAGCCTGCAAATGTGCCCCTGGCGGAGAAAGTGAGGCCCAGAAATCTCAACGAGATCAAGGGTCAGAGCAAATTATTGCAGCCGGGTTCACTTTTGCGCAGTATGATAGAGCAGGATAATTATTCATCATTTATCATGTGGGGGCCGCCGGGTACGGGGAAGACAACAATCGCAAGAATGATAGCCAATCGCACTCAGAACCGCTTTGTATCATTTTCAGCGGTGCTTTCGAGTATTAAGGACGTGAAAAACGTGATGAAAGAAGCGGAATACAATCTCAAAGCTACAAACCGCAGCACGATGCTGTTTGTGGATGAAATTCACCGCTTCAATAAATCACAGCAGGATGCTTTTTTGCATTACATAGAATCGGGTGCGATCATATTACTGGGTGCTACGACAGAAAATCCTTCCTTCGAGATAATCTCAGCCTTGCTTTCCCGCTGCCACGTTTTTATACTTGAGAAACTAGGTGATGCAGATATCCTGGAGATTTTGGATCAGGCGATTTTGCAGGTAGATAAGCATTTATCGTTCGGTGAAGATGCCCTTTTTTATCTGGCACAGCAGAGTGGCGGGGACGGCAGAAAGGCATTAAATAATCTGGAGCTTGTGATCAATAGTACCGAAGCGGGTGGGCAGATAAGTGTTGAGAGAATAGGAGAGATTCTCTCTCGTCAGATGATGTATTACGATAAGGATCGTGAAGAGCATTACAATGTGATATCGGCGTTGCATAAATCTTTGCGGGGCAGCGATGCGCAGGCGGGGTTATACTGGTTAGCGAGGATGCTTGAAGCCGGTGAGGAGCCTATGTATATAGTGCGGCGGCTGGTTCGCTTTGCTTCGGAGGATATCGGTTTGGCAGACCCGGTAGCTTTGCAGCAGGCGATAGCGGTCAAAGAAGCGGTACATTTTCTGGGAATGCCGGAAGCAAATACGGCACTTTCCCAATTAGTAGTATATTTGGCGACGGCGCCCAAAAGCAATGCTCTTTACACAGCGTATAAAAAAGCGAGCGATGATGCGCGCAAATCCAGTCACCTGGGTGTGCCTCTGGCGATTAGAAATGCGCCCACGAAGCTGATGAAGAGCCTCGATTATGGCAAGGAATATCATTATGATCATGAATATGAAAACAGTTATTTCTATCAGAAATATTTTCCGGATCAGATGGCTGAAAAGGAATATTACCAACCCGGCGATTTTGGATTTGAGAAAGAAATAAAGAAAAGATTAGAGTGGTGGTCAAAGCTTAAAGCCAGACAACAACAACAAAATGAGGATAAAAAAGATTAAAATGCAGGAAACTATGATAATATTAGCAATACTTTTATTAGTACCCTTTCTGTTGGCAGGAGATGGTTATAAAACGCCGTCTGATAAGATAAAGGAGATTTATGATATTCCTCCCTCACCTTATATGCAATTTTCCGCATATAACGGGATAGCACTGGAAAAGGAATATTTGCAAGAGATCACGCTTATTGACCTGACAAGAGAAGAACTGGGTTTGGCAGGCACAAAGATACATCCCTCCATTAACGGGATACATGATAATTATCCGGAGATAAAAGTACGCTTTATCGAGATCAGAGATGGTAAAAGCCACGAATTGCAACTATCGGAGGATATCAGGATACGCTCGACAAAGTTTTCGCCGGATCGCAATTTACTGGCGATATTGGAGGAGAAAGAAGACGGAATTTATCTGGGGATATATGATATCAGGCAGGATCAATATAGAGTATTAGAAAATCTTAGATTAAATGATGCTCTGAGCATAGAATTGGAATGGTATAATAATAATCGTCATCTTCTTGCCCAAAGCGTGAATATGCGGCGGGGAGATGTACCGCTGCCGCCGGCAGTTCCGCAAAAGCCTCTGATCCAGGAATGCAATGGCATCAGCAGCCAGACCAGGACCTATACTAATCTCTTGAGCAATGCACATGATGAGGTTTTATTTGAGTATTATTTTACCTCTCAGCCGGTAATCATAGACGCCAAAAAAATGAAGTATAGAGAGATTGGCGAACCGGGCATCTATAACTGGCTGGAGCTATCTCCTGATAATGAATATATCCTCGTTTCGCAGATACTGAAGCCATATTCCAGAGAAGTGCCGTGGTATAGATTTCCGCGGGAATATCAGTTATGGGATAAAAACGGGAAAAAACTAAAAGTGCTTACGAGCCGCCCGCTCACCGATCAGATACCTATAGGCGGAGTGTATGATGGACCGCGTAACTATCAATGGCAGCCGCAGTATCCTGCCAGTCTTTTATGGGTAGAAGCACTTGATAATGGTGATCCCAAAAGGGATGTCGCGTATCGCGATAAATTAATGCTGTTAGAAGATATAGAATCTGGAGAGCCTGAAGAAGTGATGTCTCTTGAGCAGCGTTACCGCTATATAAACTGGTCGGAAAAGCGGGACTGGTTCATTATCTATGAATATGACAGAGACAAGCTCTGGCTGCGGGGCTGGCTCAGCAAGCTGGGTGAAAATGTTCCCGAACTTGTAGAAGATCGCAGTATCCAGGATCAATATAACTATCAGGGAGAGCTTTTAACCCGCAAGAACGAATACAATCAGAACCTTTTTATCCATTCAGGAAATCATGTGTATTTTATGAATCAGAAAGGTGTATTACCGGAGGGACGCTTTCCTTATCTGGCAAAAGTGAACCTTTCCACCGGTGAGAGATCAGAGCTGTTCCGCAGTCGAGAAGGCTATCTGGAAACACCGCTCTGCTTTGTGGATAGCGAGCTGAAGAAAATTGCGATCAGCTCACAAAACCAGGAAATGCCGCGGAATTATTATATCTATGATACGGAGACCAAAGAAACACAAGCTCTCACAGACTATCAAAATCCTTATCCTGACTGGGCAATTCTACCTAAAGAAGTTATTCATTATGCTCGGGCAGACAGCGTGGCTCTCTCGGGGACTCTCTATCTTCCGCCTGATTGGGACGGCAACCCTTTGCCACTGGTAATAAATGCTTATCCGGAAGAATATGCAGACCAGACAACTGCCGGTCAATCAGATAAAACAGCCGACAGATTCACCTATTTTTCGGGGGCAAGTATCAGGTATTTTGCTTTGGCGGGATATGCAGTGCTGGCAGATGCTTCTATTCCCATCATCGGTAATCCTGAGACGGTAAATGAAACATTTATAAATCAAACCTGTATCTCAGTGGAAGCGGCAATTAATTATCTGAGAGACAGGGGCATAATAGATGCCGACAGAGTGGGGATCACGGGACATAGTTACGGTGCCTTTATGGTAGCAAACGTTCTGGCACACAGCGATCTCTGCCGGGCAGGAATAGCAAAAAGCGGGGCATATAATCGCACTTTGACGCCTTTTGGATTCCAGAGCGAACGCAGAACGCTCTGGGAAGCAAAGGATTTTTATATAAAAGTGTCACCATTTATGAATGCAGATAAAATCAATGAGCCCTTGCTATTGATCCACGGAGAAGCGGATGATAACAGCGGCACCTACCCCATTCAATCACAAAGGCTTTTTACAGCTCTCAAAGGCAATAACGGCATCTCACGTCTGGTAATGCTGCCCCTGGAAAAGCACGGATATCAGGCTCGCGAAAGCAATCTGCACGTAATTGCCGAGATGATAGAATGGTTTGATCTGTACGTGAAACCAGATAAAGCAGACAGGGAAAACCTTAGATGATAGACCGCCAGAAGCTGGAAGCACATTATAACTTTATAGGTTCAGATAAGATACCGCATTACATAGATATTTATCTGCGAACCTGTAAAAATTTCTTAGGCAAAATAGAAAATTATCACCGCACACGAGATAGAAAAAGGCTTCTTGAACTGGTTCACAAGGTCAAAGGGAGCGTCTTGAATTTTTTTGACAGCGATATCGAAGCCCTATTAGAGTGTCTGGAAACCAAAATAGAAGATGATTTTGGCAGCATCAGCCAAGAAGACTTTTCTCTCCTCAGAACGCAATACACGAGATTTCTGGAAGAATTAATATCTTTGAAATCTTATTATAAACCGGATTGAGCTATCGCTCTACTTCAGGAGCACAGCCTTGAAGGCAGATGAGATACCTCCTGTTTTGAATTTTATGAGGTATAATCCTGAGGCACAGTGATTGCCGGACTGATTCGTGCCCTCCCAGATGATCTTGCCATTATCGGCAGAGACATCCCATTTATTAATGAGCTGTCCTTTAAGATTATAAACGGCAATCTCAGCCTTGTTATTAGTCATAGTAGCGTTCTCCCAGGAAATATTGAGGTTTGGATTGAAAGGATTAGGGAAAAGATCGAGACGGACAGCGGGGCAGATATTATCCGGGCTGGAATGATTGGAAGGGAGGCTGAATTTTTGCATAAACCAGTTCCAGGCATATTCACCTTCATCGGGTCTCTCTGAGGCATAGCCATCCAGCCAGCAGAAATACAGATCTTGATCATCTTTGATTGTGAAGGGAGTATTGGGATAATTAGCAGATTCAATGATTGAATAGGGATTAGAAGGCAATAGACCACTGAGCTGCCCCTGAAAATCAATCAGGCATAATTGCTGACCGCCCATAAGCTGATTAGTAAAGATAAAAAGATGATCATCGATGATCTCCAGGGCGGTGATATCTGATAAATCATATCCGGCAATCGTGAGAGGATCAGCAAGCGGGGTGCTGTCATACAGGTACCTTCTAAGTTCGATATCATCGTTTTGCTTTTGTGTGATAACAGCATAGCTATCCTGACAATCAATGAAACGCAGCGAAACAGCCTCATTAAGGAAATTAATCGCATGCCCCTGTTCGCCGGACAAATCTTCACCCTGAGGCGTGATAACGTGTTCTTTCAGGCAGAAGCCATTATTAATATATTCGCCCATAAGAAATAACATATTGCCATCAGGCAGAGGGATTCCGCGAGGGATATCATAAATATTATTGCTGGCGATCAGCAAATCATTATCCCAGGCGGAACCGCCGGATTGGTCAACGCGGTTCAGATAGTAGCCATTTCCCCAGCTATACATTTGCATCAGATAATCATTATATGCCACCACACGATGGGTGTTACCGATTAAGGAGGGAAAAATCACTCCGCCATCCTGCCAGACGAACTGGTCATTCACAAGTTTTTGCACACGGGTGTATCCGTTTGGGCTGCTCACGTTCCAGGAAAAGAGGAGGGTATTGTCTTGTTCCGGTATAGTGGTCATATTTATGGTAGAATTGATAAATTCGCCTTCGCCGAGGAACAAACCGGTTTCGCCCCAGACCTGTTCCGGCTGCTCGTTAAATTCAATAGCGTTTAAATAAAGCAGGGGGCATGACTGCTGTTCTTCAATTTCCATCACGTAATAGAGTCTGTTTTGATAGACTCCAAGGGGTTCGGCATATTCCATATCAGGATTAGAGATGGAAATGCCCTGCGGGTCGCTTACTTCATTGCCTTCTTCATCAAAAATCTTCATGATCAGTTCCCAATTACCGGATGAATAGAACATGAGCAGAACGATTTCATAATCTCCGATTTTATAGATACCTTTGCAGTGCTGGTCATAACTGCGTCCGCTGCTGACGGCGCTGCCATCCTGTCCGCAAACTGCGGTACCCGATTCACTCAGTAACTGGAAAGTGAGTATTACGTTCTCATAGCTATCCGTGATATTCCTCCAGGCTATTGCCGTGTGATCGGCATCAGAAAACACACCAAATAGATAGTTTGCCTGCGGCTCAGGATACTCACAATGCCACCAGCCACCGGCGGGGCTCACAAGGATTGCCTGAGGATCATATTCCCAGAGAGTAAAAGAAGTATATTCTGCCTGCCAAACTCGTAGATTACCATTACTCATAGCATGGATGCCATCTATAGTGCCTGAGATATCAGGTGCTATGCTCCAGATTTCATTACCTGCCGGATCCGTCTTGAGTAAATAACTGCCAAGATAATAATCGTCAATAGAAAAATAATAGGCAGACTCCGCCGTCGAAGCAGAAAAATCAATGATAGCAGATGGCGATTCATATATGATAAGCGGCTCATTATTGACAAGTAAACCATTTTCATCTATCTGCTGAAAGTAAAGAGTATTGTGACTATTAAATGCAATATCCAAAACGTCATTCTGCAGGAACATGGTTTGCTGATGGATAAGCTGGTCAGAAACTATCAGGTCATCCCAGATAATATCACCGGTAATAGAAAGTTTTCTGATAACCGCTCTGCTTAAATTGATTTCATCTATTGTGGAATAGAAAATTATAAGGTTCCCTGAAACATCTGCAAGAATATTAAATGAATATGCTGGTTGCACTTCCAGCGGAACACCATTTTCCCAGCCCGGGTAATGCTCTCCCAGAGAATTTATATGCCAGGTAGTATAGTAATTGCCTTGAAAACTACTTATATAGACTCCCCCAGTGCCATCAGTAATCACCCGGCAACCATCGGGGGCATTGGAGTTTAAACCCACAAAAACCCCATTATCTCCCCACATTAATTCACCATTCGCACTAACTTTCTGAGCATAAAGATGATAGCCACTGCCGTATGAAATACCCGGAATGTCACGCGTATCTTTCCACACAACCAAAAGGGAAGCATTATCACCAGCAATAATTTGACCACGTCCCTGATATCCGGGGGCGTCACAGATAAGAAGGTGGTTATCCCATATAGGATTGCCGGCAGAATCATAGCCCTGCAAATATAAATCTGCAGAACCCGATTGGCTATCTGACCATAAAAAATAGCTGTTATCTCCAATAACCAGTCCGCTATTGGAATACCAGTAAAGGGGATAGTCATGATTGACAGGAATACCGCCTTCCTGCCACTGCAATTGACCACAAAGAAAAGAACCCGATAAAATCATAAAGACCAAAGTTTTTGTTTTCATACGTAATCCTCCGTTAACGCTTCTTTTGCCACATTGTAAATAAAATTTACGATATTCATGTTATTGGCAGAATAAATTTCCAGTGCCGTTACGCAAGTAGCATATTATGTTCCAAAATAGATGATTATTTAAAAAAAAGATTTTGGGGGAGTAATAAGATGAGTGTCAGAAAGTCTCTTCTTGATGGACAGGGCAGCAGCTTTGCATTGGAAAATAGTGTATGAAAATCATGTAAAGGAAACTGAGAATTGCATAAGAATATTTGAGTTCACTATTTTAGGATTGGACAGTTGTTAAAATATTAGCCGTTGGTACACCCTCAGGAAAGGGACTGTCACGAGTTTCAACTAACGGTTTTACTTCCAAACAAATTTAGGGATAAATCCCGATTAGGGGGGGGGGGGGGCACTCCCAACCCCCGGGTAAAAAGCCGGGGGCTTTTCT
>CAZRXY010000059.1:0-19268 GCA_964604155.1 uncultured Candidatus Cloacimonadota bacterium
CTCCCCTTCTCCCCTTCTCTCTTCCCCTCTTCTCCCCTTCTCCTCTTCTCCTCTTCTCCCCTTCTCCTCTTCTCCTCTTCATCTCTTCATCTCTTAATCTCTTAATCACGATTTATCGCGCGAATTCGTTTGTAACCGGGCAGGAGGTTAGAACCTGGCTTTTGCGTTTAAAACAAATAATATTTATGAGGGCAGAGATCATAAAACTAAACCATCTTGATTAGACTGGCAGGAATCATAAACCAAGATTACAGTATTGCCTTTTCATTATTGATTATATGTTGTTATTTCACACCTACAAATAATTTTGTGGCAATGATATCAAGGTGAAAATAATTCCTTTCTTGCAAATTAGAACCATGTCATCAATTATTGACATTGATATGTTTAGATTTTTATGTGTAATTACTATCATATATATTTTTTAATATAATTATTTTTTTTTCTAGATATATAACTTGTTATATTACCTACCTTAACAGAATATTTAACCTAGATTTATTTTTCAATAATTCAATTAAATAATTTTTTTGTTGACAACAGATTGCGGGAATTAATTATTTAACCTGCCGGATGAAAATAAGTAGAAAGGAGTTGAAAGTTGCAACTAAAAAGGAAGTATGAAAACCAAACACGCTTGACCATAGTCAAGAGTGCAGCCCGTGTCTTTGCCGACAATGGTTTTTTCGGAACTGGAGTTCGTGAAATCGTTGACAAGGCTGGAGTCGCGCTGAATTCAGTTAATTACTACTTCGGTAGTAAGGACAATCTCTTTCTGGAGACCATCAAGTATGTAATGAAAGAAAAGATTCAATTTGATGTGTTATTCCTTCAGGAAGATGAAGTGATACCCGAAAAGCCTCAGGAATTGTCAAACTTCATCAATGGAAAGATCATGGCATTATTTGACATTTTTTATGGGACAAACCGTCGTTACTGGTATGCCGACCTGATAACGAGAGCCTTTCAAGAAGAAGTGCCTGGTTCACTGGAAGTTGCTATGACCTATATCAGCATCGTATTCGACAGATTTGGAGAGATTTATACTGTAGCCAAAAAGAAGATGGATGCTGCTGATTACTACAACTGGATGACCAGACTTTGGTTTGCTTTAATGGGCTTCGCAATGTGGCGTAACACTTTTGGCAAAGAACTTGATTTTGTAGGTTTTGCTGAAAATAGTGACCGCGATAAATATATCGCAGACCTGGCAAAGGGTGTTGCAGTTAATGCTATTAAAGAATTAGGATTACCTGAGCCTAAATAGTATTTACTCACATTACGTGTTTAAGCATATAAAAATTCGGATTGGAAAGACGAATACATATCTCTTCCAATCCGAATTTGGTTTTTATATTCTTCTTGATACCGCTATTATCTCTGGTGGGCACAAGCTGATAGATCGCCTTATTAAGATTGGGATAAAGCCACATGATCTCAAACTTATAATAATCACTCATTCTCATTATGACCACACAGGTTCGCTGGCAGCAATAAAGAAATGGTCAAATGCCAAAGTCATAGCCCACTCAAAGGCAAAAATACTTTTGAAGACGGGTAAAACTGCCCAACCGATGTCTTGCGATCCTGTGCTGAGGAGAATAATCAATCAAATAAGCCGCTGTTATCCTTCTCTCTCAAAAGTACCTCCGGTAGATATTGATATAGAAATCACCAAAGTGTTTGATCTGAGTGATTGGGGCATAAAGGGTTATATTATTCCCACTCCAGGTCATACATCAGATTCTCTCTCACTGATACTCGATGATCATTCTGCCTATGTAGGTGATACCATGTTCAATATCACTCCGTTCTCAATAAATCCACCCTTTCAAGAAGACCACGAAGCACTCCGAGATAGTTGGTTAACCCTTTCAGAAACAAATTCAAGTCATTTCTTTCCGGGACATGGTTCTGAGATAAAAAGGGACAGATTTTTAAAGTCATTAAAAAAAGCCTCGAAGTGAGGCTTAATTAATATTACTTATTAAGATATGCTTTCAGGCCGCTGCTGAATATTTCCATTGCATTCTTCAAATCATCTACATTTAGTATGTAGGCAATTCTTACTTCATCTCTGCCCAGACCTTCTGTAGCATAAAAACCTGCTGCCGGGGCTACCATTACGGTGGCATTATCAACTGAATAATCTGTCAGCAGCCATTTTACAAAATCTTCTGCGTTTTCCACAGGCAATTTTGCTATTATATAAAAAGCCCCGCCTGGTTTCACGCAGATCACATCATCAATCTTCCTAAGTGCGGCAAAGACAAGATCACGTCGGACTTCATATTCTTTAATAATTATTTCAAAATATTCTTCCTTCAAATCGATGCAGGCATCTGCCGCATACTGTTCAAGGGTAGGAGGACAAAGCCGTGCCTGGGCAAATTTCACTAATGCGGCAAGTAATTCCTCATTATGTGTTGCGATACAACCAATTCTTGCTCCACAGGCACTATAACGCTTAGAAATGGAATCTACCACAATTGCCCGGTTTTTGATCTCCGGAAAAGTGAGAATACTGGTATGCAATCCTCCATCATAGACAAATTCGCGATATACTTCATCTGAGATTAGAAATAGATCATGTTTGTTCACTAAAACAGCTAACCTTTTAAGATCATCCCGGCTGTACAAAGCCCCTGTGGGATTACCCGGATTGCAGATCATTATCGCTCTCGTTTTTGGGGATATGAGTCTTTCTAACTCTTCATCGCCAGGTAAGGCAAAACCATTTTCCGCTCTGGTTGTCAAGGGTGTGATTTTAACTCCCGCCCAGGTGGCAAAACCATTATAATTAGTGTAAAATGGTTCAGGGATAATAATCTCTTCTCCCGCATTGCAAACTGCCAGCATGGCAAAAAAACATGCCTCCGATCCAGCAGTTGTAATGATTATCTCATTCTCGCTTAGCTCAATTTCATAACGAGCATAATATTTCACAAGGTTTTTACGGTAGAATAATAAACCCTGGGAGGGACCATAAGCTAAAACTTTCTCATCAAATTCAGAATATACTTTCATCATCTCGCGGGGTGTTTCAATGTCAGGCTGTCCAATATTCAAATGGTAAATATGCTTGCCACAAGCTTTGGCAGCATCAGCTAATGGCACCAGCTTTCGTATCGGTGATGCCTGGATATTCAAGGCTCTTTCTGATAAACGCATCTCATTCCTCACAATTTTAATATTTTTCTAATTCCCATAACTGTCTCTTTTATGTCAAAGATTTTATTGGAATATCATATTATTTATCTATCATCACATACACAAGTCACTTTATAAATAGTCGCCCGTCCCCCGCAATTGCAGCAATCTGGGAATGTAGCGAATTGATTCCCGTGATTCCCGGGGCTAAGTAATTGAGCCTGCAACCGGCAAAATTTCCTGAATATGATTCTTAAAACAGGATATCTCGTTCAAGAGCTTTCATTTTTTTCTCAAGCTTAGTGACAATTTCATCACTGTCTTCCTCTCGTTTAAGCAATATTGGTTCGCTATAGCTCACCCTTATCCTGGTGAAAGGCAAAGGCAGCCTGAATCTGTCCCAGGAAGAAAACACTATTTCTCTTTTTACTTGCACTGCCGCTAAAACAACCGGCAAGCCCGATGCTTTTGCCAGAAAAACCAGTCCTTCCTTAATCTTTCCTGCTGGTCCCTTGGGACCATCGGGAGTAATACCGATCGTATAGGATTTTGCTACCGATATCATCTCCCGGAGTGCTTTGCTCCCACCTCGTCTGGAAGAGCCGCGTACCGGCACATAACCAAAATCACGGCAGGCCTCTGCAATAAGTTCTCCATCCTGAGACTGAGATATCATCACAGCAATATCATGATTTCTATGCAAATACATAAGCGGCAGGATATTTCTATGCCAAAAACAATAAATTACCTGCTTCTCAGGTGCTTTTGTCATGAGACTGAATTTCCAAGTGTGCCCCAGTATTTTCACAATGATAACTCCCAGGATTTTTACAATTTTTAATTGAAACTGCGATAATCTTTTTTTTGCCATCTATTTTAAAAGCCCTTCGAGCAGTTTTGTCACTTCTTCTGATGCCGATTTCTTCCCCAGCATATCATGCAAAACACCAAGAGATTCTTTCATCTCTCTGTACTCGCTGGGATTTTCCAAATATTTCCTTATATGTAAGCAAATATTTTGAGGGTTTACTTCATTCTGGATCAGTTCGGGTATCACATTATCATTAAACACAATATTTGGTAACCCTATCCACCTTATCTTCACAAAGTATCTACCCAGCAGATAACTTAAGTGGCTGGTTTTGTAACAAATAATAAATGGTGTGCCACAATAAGCTGTTTCCAGTGTAGTTGTCCCCGATTTTGCACACACAAAATCAGAATGCTGCATTAATTCGTAGCTGTTCCCTTCGATTATTTTTAGGTTTATTGAGCCATGATGAGATATTATCTTCTCGAAAGCATCTTTATATCCTGTATCTGCCATTGATATTAAAAACTGGTATTTCTCACTTCCCAGAAGCCGTATCGCTTTTAGATATTCCGGCAGCAATTTGCCAATTTCGCTACTGCGGCTACCCGGGAAGAATGATATCCATTTTTTACTTAAATCCAGATTCTTTTCATGGGCAAAATCATCTCTGCTTACTTTGAATTCTATCTCCTCGGATATCGGGTGACCTGTATAGGTAGCCGATATCCGGTATTTTCGGAAATAATCACCCTCAAAAGGTAAAATGTATCCTATGGCATCAGTATGATCACGTAATTGGAAAATCCGATGCTTTTTCCAAGCCCAGAATTGAGGACATATATAGTAAAGAACCTTGATATTCATCTTTTTAGCTAATCTGGCAATACGCATATTCAATCCGGGATAATCAACCAGAACTATAGCATCAGGCTTATTTTCAAGAAAAATCTTCTTTATCTCTTTTTCTACTTTGAAAAAAAATAATAAATGCTTTATCACTTCTGCAAATCCCATTACATTGAACCGCGCAAATGGGAATATAGAGGTAAAGCCTTGAGCCGCCATCATCATACCACCCACACCAAAATGCTCCCAGTCCGGATGAACCTTAAGACAATATTCCAATACCTTAGAGGCATGGAGATCACCACTCTTTTCACCTGCCAGCCAGAATATTTTCTTTCTATTCATTTACTGTCCCGGCTCACTGCTATCAAAATGCTTCCCGTGTTCCAAAATTCACACTCACCTGTTCCCTGAAATTTCCTACATCAAGCCTGAGCGTAAATAATTCCTCGATATTTAATAAATATCGTACTCCGATTCCCAAGCCATAACGATATCCACTCAGATTAAAATCTTCTATATCTGTTCGTACTTGACCCGCTTCTGCAAAAATCACAAATCCAAAGCGTCGCCAATAACGGTGATCCCAGGGAAAACTCCGCAATTCACTTACCGCAGATACCAGATAATTATCAACGAACTGACCAGATTGAAAAATCCTCAATTCTTCTCCTAATGAAGAGAGCTCCTGATAGGGTACTTCTCCATTATTGGCTATGAATTTGATCTCAGATGCCCAGGTAGTCATCTTCCATAATGGCAAAAAACCCGCTGCCGAAACGCTGTACCGGTCAAATGTGTAATCACTCCATAATGCCTCAGATAGATTCCTAAGATCAAATTGTATTCTTATGCCCTTCTGAGGATAATACTGGTGATTAAGCGTGTTATAGGAAAATGTGAGACCGGGTCCCACGCTCCTGCCCCCAAAAGGAAGGATTTTATCATCCTGCAATAAATAATTTTCTGATATTTCTTCATAATACCTATCATAATTACCCATAAATACAAAACCTAATTCATAATTATCCCATCTTCTTAACATCTCAAAACTGCAGTGTAAAGTCCTTATCACAATCTCCTGATATTTGTCCAGGTCCATGACGTTGCCTGTGCCATAAATCTCACAATGGCTATGCTTAATTGATAACGGAAAATTGATGGCATAATTCCCTTCGTCAAATTGCCATTCATTTTCTATCTCAAATTTCCAGCTTCTCTTTATGCCGGTTTCTGCCTCCAGCTTCAAAAAACTGGGCGGTTTATTCTTTTCTATTCCCTCAGATCGCCAAAACCTGATAAATACTCCTCCCCCACTAAAACCGGTCTCCTCTGAATAATCCATTAATGGATAAAAATGCATACCGCCCCCTTCCTCACTCCATACCTGATTGCTAATCAGCAATATCATTACAATTATTAATGCTCTCATACTCGTTAAGTTTGCAAACCCATTTTTTCAGTCAATCACTTTTATTAGTTGGCATACCCACGGAATTTTTTATCAATTATGAATGTTGAGTTTTGAATTTTGAATGGAATTGGAATCAAGCGACACGTGAGGCGTGAGATGTGAGACGTGAGAAGTGAGAAGTGAGACGTTCACATTTTCGAAATATTCTCTCCTCTTCTCCTTTTCTCCTCTTCAAACCTTCAAACCTTCTAACCTTCGATTTTAAATCCCCTCTTCCCCTATTCGTTCCAGTCTCCCGAAATTTCAAAACCATTCACATCTATATCGCCATTAGAATCAAAAACTGCTGTAATTCTGGCATTATAAGTGTTATTCCAGTAGTTTCCTTCACCATATACCTTAGAAGATGCTATTATTTTTAGCCGGTCGTTAAAATACCATTCTATGAAATAATTTACTTCCTCTTCAACAAGTTTTAGTCCTCCGGGTGAATTGGAAGCTACATGAGTGGAAGGTTCTGCCCCCGGAGGAGTGTAGCCAATATATGAGCCACTCCCACCGCCCATGGAAACGGGAGTTTTGCGATAGACCAGTGCGTCTGTCACCAGGCTGTTTATGCGATCAATTATTGCTTGCCGATGCGAGATTTTTGCCTGTCTATTAAACATGGAAATTCCACTTGCTACAGATACACCAATTATAATCACGGCCAGAACCAGCATCAAAGTCTGTGATGTTCCCATTATCTTTTTCCTTTTTTATGATTAGATATCATTTTCTTTTATAAATTCTCTTTATTAGTAGATTTTTTGCACGTAAAAAGAAATCCTAAGGCAAATAAAGCTGGTAATCTATAAACTATTTGAGATTTATTGATCAAAGAGCCCAGAAATTGAAAACGTTGCCACTTGGGTTCATTGAATCTATCTGGAAAGTAATAATGCCTGCCGGTAATTGTAAATCCTGCCTTAGATAGCAAAGTTTCCAGTTTTCTTTTAGAAAATAACCTGATATGCTCGGAAAACAGTGAACCCGATCGATGTGCTACATCCATCACATCCACAAATTCTCCGCCCAGAAAATACAATCTATTGAATATATTAAGGATGTTTGGCACGCACACTATCAGCGTTCCATCAATTTTCAGGCATCTGTACATCTCAAGTGTAATTCCCTCAGGGTCAATTATGTGCTCCAGAACATCCAGGCAGGATATGTTATCGAAAAAAGCGTTTTCATAAGGCAATAGAGGCTTATTTGCATCAAGGCATCGGGTAATTATTCCTTTCTCTTTTGCAGATTGCAGACCCGTCTGTGATATATCCGCTCCATAAACCGTATATTCGTCAATAAAATAAGCTGCTATATCACCGTCACCACATCCTAAATCGAAATAATTCTTACCCTTCAGAGGCAAGTTATACAATACTTTCTTTTTCCAAAGATCATAGGCGGATCCCGTCATCACTTTGTTATTCGCCCAGTATTCCTCGTAATTCATATCCATAATCAATTGATTGCAGAGCCGTCATCAATTTCATTCATCGGGGTCAATAATGCCAGTTTATCTCTATCATCCACTGCCGCCAAAATCATACCCTGAGATTCTATGCCCATTATTTTGCGAGGTTTAAGATTCAGCAGCATAATCACTTTTTTCCCTTTCAACTGCAAAGGGTCATAATGCTGAGATATTCCAGAAACTATTTCACGCGTTTCATTGCCAATTTTAACTTTTAACTTGAGCAATTTCTTGGATTTATTTATTCTCTCCGCATTCAATATTTTCACAACCCTGATCTCAAGCTTCATAAAATCCTCAAATTCGATTTCAGGTTTATGCTCAAGTGGTTTTTCTTCCCTTTCTATCTCATTAAGTTTAGCAATTTGCGCCTCTATCTCCTCATCTGTGATCTTGATGAATAATGGTGAAATCTCACCTATCAGGTAATCTTTTTCTTGCTTTGATATGTCCTGCCAGGAGAATTCTTCACTCAATTTCATCATACTCCGCAGATACTTCATCTTCCCAGGCAGAATAGGTGTCATCACTATGGATATTTTCCTTAGTAATTCCAGGCACACATACAGTGTCTCTTCAGCATGCTTCATGTCGGTTTTAATAGTTTTCCAGGGCGTTCGCTCATCAAAATAACGGTTACCCAACCGAGCGATGTCCATTATCAATGAAGATGCTCTTCGCACTTTGTAATATCGAAAACTGGATTCTATTTCTTCAATTATCCTGTTGGCTTCGGCAAAAGTATTATCCATACACTCTGAGCACTTTTCTGGTTGTGATATTTTGCTCTCAAAAAAGTTTTTCGCAAATGAAAAAACCCTGTTAGCCAGATTACCCAGGATATTTGCCAGTTCGTTATTAATTCTCGCTTGAAAATCTGTCCAGGTGAAATCTGCGTCCTTATTTTCCGGGGCATTAACCGCCAGCACATACCGCAATAGCTCGCCATCAAAATATTGCAGATAGTCATCTACCCAGATCGCATAATTCTTGCTGGTGGAGACCTTGCTGCCTTCTATATTGAGATATTCATTAGCCGGAATATCGTAGGGTAATATGTAGGGCTCATTTTGTTCCATCAAAACTGCGGGCCAGATCATAGCATGAAAAGGAATATTGTCTTTACCAATAAAATGAATCAATTTGCATTCCGGATCAAACCAGTAATCCTTCCAAATATCCGGTGTCCCCATTTTTTCTGCCCATTCCACCGTAGATGATATATATCCCAAAGGTGCATCAAACCATACATACAGCACTTTACCCTCGGCATCAGGTAATGGCACAGGAATACCCCAGCTTATGTCTCTGGTTATTGCCCTTGCGATTAATCCCTCTCTCAGCCAGCCCATAATAAAATTCATCACATTATCTTTCCAGTGAGTTTTGGTCTCCAGCCATTCACGCAGCATTGTCTCGAATTTTGGTAAGTCCAGATACCAATGACTGGTTTCTCTGATTATTGGCGAATTACCACAAATCTTGCACTTTGGTTCTTTTAAATCTATGGAATTTATCAGTTTTCCGCAATTGTCACACTGATCTCCACGGGCACCATAAGCATGACAATAGGGACATATCCCCTCCACATAACGGTCAGCTAAAAATCGCCTGTCATGCTCACAATAAAATTGCTCACTCGATTTCCGGGTCACATAACCCTTATCCAGCAATGCCAAAAAAAATTTCTGCGATAATTTGTGATGCTGAGGCCTCGCAGTACCACTGAAATTATCAAATTTTATATTTAAACCGGCAAAACTCTTCTCAATCTGTTGATGATAAAAATTAACCAGTTCCCGTGGCGTTTTACCTTCCTTTTCTGCCTTGATCGATACGGGAGCTCCATGCTCATCTGTCCCGGATATGAATATTATGTCACACCCCTGCAACCTTTGAAATCTCACATATATATCTGCCGGTAAATAGGCGCCTGCTACATGACCCAAATGCAAAGGACCATTTGCATATATTAACGCACTGGTTACTAATATCTTTTCCAATTCTATTCTCCTTATTTTATAAACCTGTTGTTTTTTTTCAAAGGAAGCCCTATATAGTCAAGCAATATATGATAAAAACTGGCATACAACGGATTTTTTCTTGTGCTTAGCTCAAATATCACCCTGCAGAAGGAGGGAGGGGGAACCTGGTATAAGATAATAAGCTTACCTCAGGCATTCTCGCCTGCCAGATATCCTGTCGAAAATGCTATCTGAAGATTATATCCTCCGGTATAGGCATCCACATCAATAATCTCACCGGCAAAATAAAGTCCCTTCTTTAGCTGGGATTGCATGGTGCGAGGCTCTATTTCATTCACACAAATTCCACCTGAAGTGATTATTGCTTCAGATATTGGTCTGAATCCTTTCAAAGTGATGCTGATCCCTTTAAGGACTTCCACAATTTTCTGTCGTTCAGATTTCCGTATGCTGTGGGCTGCTCTGTCACCATCAATCTCAGTTAATTTTATAAAAACATCGATCATCTTACGCGGCATCAGATGCCCTAATAGATTCTTATATTGTTTATTGGGATTCTCTCCTATCTCACGCAAAATCCTGTTATCCAGAACTTTGTGTTCCAAGGCAGGCTTCAGGTCTATCTCCATTCTGATATTTTTTATGTCACGAATGTGCGATGTGGCAGATAGAATCACCGGGCCGCTTACCCCAAAATGGGTGAATAACATCTCTCCAAAATCACTGTAGATAACCTTATCATTTTTATTGTAAAGTTTTATGGCAACGTTCTTCAATGCCACACCCTGCATCTCCGGCACCCACGCCTCCACAGTTTCCACGGGCACCAGCGAAGGCTTAAGCATATTTATCTTATGCCCAAATTTTTCCGCAAACCTGTAACCATCACCGGTTGACCCGGTACGCGGATAACTTTTACCACCTGTGGCAATTATCAATGAACTGCTCTCGAATTTCTCTCCATTGCGGCATAATACAACAAATTTTTCTCTTAACTCAGCAAGATTCTCCACACTTTCATACCTAATCTCTACGCCGTTCTCCTGCATGAATTTCTTTAAAGCATCCACTATATCACCGGCATTATCGCTTTCAGGAAAAACCCTATCACCTCGCTCTGTCTTAGACTTCACTCCCAGTTCTTCAAAAAATCTTATCGTATCATCCGGCGGAAATCTATATAAGGCATTTGTGATAAATTTTCCGTTAACCGGACAATTATTAATATGGTTTTGGACATCAGAATTATTTGTGAAATTGCATCTACCCTTACCGGTGATCATCAGTTTACGGCACACCCGATCATTCTTTTCCAGTAATAATACCTTCCTGCCTCTTTTACCTACCATCCCGGCAGCCAGGCATCCTGCTGCTCCTCCACCTATAACGATCACATCCCACATTGCCTGGTCTCTATCATAAATTCTATTCCACCTTCAATGTTTGATATGGTAATTTTCCCTTTCAAATCCTCTTCAATAATTTTCCTGCAGATATATAAACCCATCCCTGCCCCTCCGGGCGACAGCTTGGTAGTAAAAAACGGATCAAAAATCTTTTGGTGATACTCCACAGGTATGCCACCAGCATTGTCGCCTACCCGCATAAGGCAATTATTATCCTCTTTAATCAATTCTATGCGAATCTCACCATTTTCCTGAGAATTGGTTCGTATCGCTTCTCTTGAATTATTTAATAGATTAATTATCACCTGGGCATAATCAAATTCTTTGCCATAATAATAGCAGCCTTCCTCGAGTTTAAGGCTGATCTTTATCCCCTCTTCCCGAAAACTCTCCTCAATCAAAGCCACAGATTTCCTCACAATTTCTCCTATATCCTGCTTACATCCGGGCAATTGCCTGTCAAGCATCACTACGATACTATAAATTGTCATTCGCATTTTTATTATATCATCCATCAGTAATTGCAGTTTCTCATTGATTTCCTCGGGCTTTTCTGAGCCGCATAACAGCTTCTGCAATTCAACTATTACTGCTTCAGTTATATTTTGCAGCGGTTTATAAAGGTTATTGCTGATCGATGATAAAATCTCTCCTATCAAAGCTGATTGAGATTGCTCTATCAGCAATTCATCTTTTATTTCTATCTGCTTCTTCATCCTGGCAGCTTCAAGGTCTCTGCTTTTGAGCATCGAGTCCAATTTTTTATTCAATTCTTCCAAGTTATGCTGCTGCTCATAATAATTTGTTATATCAGAATAAGTGATAACAATTAGCTCACCCTTTGTTTTCCTGGCTGTCACGTTGAAATACCTGCCATTTTCAGCAATTTCCTTAAAATCAGCTTCACTGTTTTCTTCTAACCAAAAATCCCCGATTTTTTCGCTAAATAATTGCAAATTTTTCGTACTATTTTCTAACATTCTAAACTCGTCTGGTTGACTAGGCTCTATTCCCCAGATCTCGCAAAGTATCCGGTTTGCCATAACTATTTGCAACCCCCAAATGGTATCCATTTTATCTGCTACCGGCTGGATTATACCTAGTCCGATGGGAGAATTTGCCAGTATTGATTTGCAAACAGAGAGTTTATCCTTCACTTCTTTATACTTGAAAAAATCCTCCGTGATATCGTGGACCAGCTCTGTGACAAATTGCAGCTCGCCCTCTTTGTATTCCGCTGTATAATGCAATTCACAGATTATCTTCTTGTCCTGCTCTCTATTATCTATTTCGAAGATTTTCCTGCCTTCTTTATCCTGAATATCCGATCTGATCAAATGCTCATCATTCTCATATACCTCTCTGCATAATCCGGCTTCACGTCCTGTATATCCCAGAATATCTTCTTTTTTCTTTCCCATTATTCTACAGGCATATTCATTTATTTCCATGTATCTGCCCGTCTTATCCAATCTTATTATTCCCGCAGGTATTCTTTCTATCTCGCTTTCCCTGCTTGCTGACCTGGCTGCTGATTTTGTCTTAATCCTGCTTATCCTGATGGCATTATAGATCAAATAAAGCAATAGCAAAATAGCAATAAAAAGGATTGTATAAAGGGTTTTTAGTTTCTTTTCCTGATTGCATCTTTCCAGTTCCGCAAAATCCTCTATTATCGCATCCTCCGGTAGATTCCTGGTACTAATGGAATACTCATTGAGCTGGGTATGATTAAATACAGCCGGATACAACCGCCAGTTATAATAATCCCTGGCAGTAATATTTTCCATAGCTACTCCACGCAGATAATCAAGTGCCATCAAGGCTGCTGCTTTTCCATGCTCTCTTGGATCCGTTACATATCCCCCCACTACATTCAATTGCAGATAGATGCGGTTCATCGTAAATATGGGACGATTGCATCTTCTGAGTACGCGCTTTGCTGCAGAAATATGCGGCAGATATTGCCCCCGGGCATCCACAATATAAGAAAAATAAAACACCACCGTCGTCTGGGGTAATCCGGATAATGATTCTTCCAGATCATCAAAGCTCAAGTTGTCTGTAAGCCTTATTCTCACACCATCATTTTTACCAGAAATCTCGCTTTGTATCCTGTTGCGATATATATTATTAGTTTTTGTATTGGAATCTATCACTATCAGTATCTCTTCCGTCTCCGGAATCAATTTCCCGATCAAATCTATATTCTGCTCCAGGGGATTTAATTCCAGAATCCCCTTAATATCATCATAATCGCTATAATCCTTCTCACCAGGATTATTCACGCCACAATAAATTACCGCTACATCCGGAAAACAAAGATCCCGATATTTGCTTAAAAAATCTATAGCATGATCATCACAACTTATGATGACTTGAAATTTTATGTTCTCATACTTGAATCTTAATGCCTCTGCCGTGTGATAAAAATAAAGCTCACTATTGAATTTCTTTGCTTCCAGAAATTCATAAAATATCTCTATCTGCATACTTCGCTCAGAACTAGTTACCTCGTTTATCCCTCCGCTCATCTCATCTACCCAGGTCATTGAAGGTGAATAGGAATGTAATACCAGCACGTTCCGAGGCTCAATGATAAACTCAGCCTCCAAAACTCCCACCAATACAAACAACACGATCAGCATTACTAATTTCACACTCTTTAACATCTTCACCTCTGAGACTAATATCTCATATCACGTTATATCTGTAAATATTTTAATATTTTTTTTTCTGGCATACCCTCCGATTTTCTTTTTCATGCCTAAAAATCTCCCTGCAAAGACGATGGGATAATTATGAATTTTGGATGGAATTGGAATCAAGCGAGAAGTGAGGCGTGAGAAGTGAGACGTGAGAAGTGAGATGTCAATGGCATTTTAAATTGGTACAGTTTTGGCAGTCAAAAATGGTACAGATTTTCATGCCATCCACAGTTGCTATGAATATAATCTACGACGTGGACGTCGAAGCTCCCAGGGGCTCCGCACCGTAGCATCCTCGCATCCTCGCATCTTCTCATCCTCTAACCTTCCCCTCCTCTCCTTCTCAAACCTTCAAACCTTCAAACCTTCGAACTTTCTAACCTTCGATTATAAATCTCCTCTTCCTCTCTCTTTTTCAAAATTCATTGACTGAATCCTGATTCATAAACAAGTTGGCATCGTCAGAGAAAATAAAATTATAAGTGGGGGGAAATGCTATGTCTGAAGGTAACAAAAGCTTTTATCATTACCGTGATTTGGTAATATGTCTTGAGGAGATCATCGGTTTGATGGTACGTCATTCTCAGGCAAACTGGTTTGTAGAAATTATATTTTTAAATGGCACTATTATGAATTACGAATGTATCCATAAGGATGAAGCGGTAAACCTCTTTGGGGCTATAAGAAAAATGTTGAATGCCAGTGAAATTGTTATTTCCCAGGGAAAATTCTGAAGAATCTGCGGCAAAAAACTAAGCATCGGGCATAATAAGCTCTCCCCCATAAAATGGCTGGAGGGCACCATTAGCCAGCCTGAGGATTATCGCGCCTTCAGCATTTAACCCCATATAGTCACCCTTGTATTGGGCAAATTCTGTTTTTATGCCCAGGTTCTTTCCCAGCAGATAATCATGCCGGCTGTAATAATCTTCATCTATCCTGTAATTCTCCATATATCCCGGCATATTCTCCGATATATTGTCGATAATACCGGATAATAATTCATTATCTGATATCTCGGAGCCCGTGATACTTGCAATAGAATTAGCTTTATCTGCCAGATAGCTTGGAAATTCTGCTATATTAGTATTGATCCCTATCCCTGCCAGATAATAATTTTTCGCCGGAAAATGTTTGACAATTATCCCGGCAATTTTTCTATCCTGCATATATAGATCATTGGGCCACTTGATTTTAATATCCGGTGTTTCGCCAGGAAGCGCCTTTATTGCCTTCAATATCTGAATCCCCAAAAACAGTGTAAAATTTGGCTTTAAAGAAAATCCATATATCGCCACTGTGAACCACAATCCCCCTCGCGGCGAATACCAAGCTGCTTTATTTCTGCCTTCACCTCTCCCCTGCTTCTCAGATATCACCAGAAAATTTCCAGCTTTCTCATCGCGTTCCATTATTTCCCGGGCTTTTTCCATAGTGCTGGAAAGATATTCAAAAATATAAACCCTGTCTAAAAAATGATGCGTAAATTCCTTCATATCATTCATATTATCAGCATGGCATCACCATAACTGAAGAATCTGTAGTTATTGCGTATTGCTGATTCATATGCCCGCATAGTGTTTTCGTAGCTGGCAAAACTGCTCACCAGCATTAGCAAAGTGGATTCCGGCAAGTGAAAATTCGTGAGTAACACATCAATAATCTCAAATTTTCTGCCTCCGGGATAGATAAATAAATCCGTATGATGCGAGCCACTGCGTACTCTTCCGCCCTCAGCAAAGCTTTCCAGAGTCCGCGTGCTGGTCGTGCCCACGCTAATCACCCTTCGCTTCTCTGCCTTGGCTTTATTGATCACCTCCGCCACCTCTTCACTTATACTGCAATACTCGCTATGCATTACATGCTCAGAGATGTTCTCCGCTTTCACAGGGCGAAATGTTCCCAGTCCCACATTCAGTTCCACCTGCGCAATTATCACGCCCATCTCCGCTATCTCCTGCAGTAATTCACTGGTGAAATGCAGTCCGGCTGTTGGAGCTGCCACAGAACCTGGAGATGCTGCATAAACCGTCTGATAGGTTATCTTATCATGCTCGGTAGCTTCTCTGTGGATATAGGGTGGCAATGGCATTTTGCCGATACTATCTAATATCTCAAAAAAATCACCTTTATATTGGAATCGTATTATCCTGGCTCCATCTTCGGCATTAGATATCACTTCTGCTTGTAATTTATCGCTAATTTTCACTCTGCTGCCTGGCTTAAGCCTTCGCCCGGGTTTCACCAGACATTCCCAGCATGTCTCACTCTTCTGATTCAGCAAAAATATCTCTACTACGGCACCTGTAGTCTTTTTGCCAAAAAGTCTCGCTGCTATCACACGCGTCTTATTGATAACCATCACATCATCTTTCCGCAAGTATTTACGGATGTCATAAAAAGTGCAGTGCTCTATTATTCCGGTCGATCTATCTAATACAAGTAATTTAGATTCACTTCGCTTTTCTAACGGATACTGTGCTATCATCTCCGCCGGGAGCTCATAATAATAACTGCTCGTTTTGCTTAAGTCTTTTATCATTTATCTAAATAACAGCCTCATCCGGTAAGGGATAAGGCTGCTTTTTTTCATCATTTTGCCACTATAGAAACCAGTTTGCCTGGCACTACTATAATCTTACTGATATTTTTACCCTGAAGATACTTCTGCACATTTTCTACTTCCAAAGCAGCTTGCCTGATCTCTTCTTCACCTGCAGTGTCAGAAACCTTGAAACTGCCTCGCACCCTTCCCATGATCTGCACCGCATAAGTAACTTCATCAAGCAAAAGATATCTCTTCTCAAAGGTGGGTAAACCATATTCGTGAACCAGCCCGGTATTACCCATTGAATTCCAGAGTTCCTCACTTATATGCGGAGCAAAAAAATAAAGCATCTGAGGTATCTTGCGGCAGGCTTCAGCATAAACACACTGCTCGGATTTATTCAATTTTGTCGCATCTCCCATTGCGTAAATATTATTAAGATGCTCCATGATTGCCGCTATCGCTGTATTATACTGCAACCTATCTTCTATATCATGCAGCACCTTCCAGACAGCGTGATGCGTGCTGAACCGCAATTTACGCGCCGCATCTCCTAAATCCTCTTCCAGATAACTTATTGAAGCTTCATTGATCAATGCCAGATTATCCTCTATCAATCGCCAAACCCTGTTCAAAAATCTGAACGACCCTTTCACGCCATCATCACTCCATTCCACATCTTTTTCCGGCGGTGAACTGAACAACATAAATAAACGTACCGTATCTGAACCAAATCTATCTATGATGTATTGCGGATCTACCACATTACGCCGGCTTTTAGACATTTTGGCGCCGTCTTTGGTTACCATACCCTGCGTGAGCAAACGCGCAAAAGGCTCGTTACACGAAACCATCCCGATATCACGCATGAATTTATGAAAAAATCTGGCATACAGCAAATGCATACAGGCATGCTCAATACCGCCTATATACTGATCCACCGGCAACCATTTGTCTGCGGCTTCTTTGCTGAATGGCTCTTTATCATTACGGGCATCCGTATAACGCGCATAATACCAGGAGCTATCCACAAATGTATCCATCGTATCCGTCTCACGTCTGGCTTCTCCACCACATACTGGACAAGTAGTATTGACCCAGTTATCTACGCTTAATAGCGGATTACGACGCGTCTTGCCAAGCTCCACATCCTCTGGTAATTCTACCGGCAATTCCGAATCAGGCACCAGCACCTCGCCACATTTTTCACAATAGATCACAGGTATGGGATTGCCCCAGTATCTCTGACGGCTAATTCCCCAATCCCGCAACCGATAGGTTACAGTGCTTTCTCCCATCTTGTTTTCCTGCATCCAACGCGATATCTTAATTTTGCTTTCCTCGCTCTGCATACCGTCAAATTGCTGGGAATTGACCAATATTCCCGGCTCTATATAGGCTTCTTTCATCTCCTCTAATACCAGACACTTATCCTCATTCTGGATAACTATCTTCATGGGAATATTATATTTTCCTGCAAAATCAAAATCTCTCTGGTCATGTGCCGGAACCGCCATCACTGCACCAGTGCCATAATCCATCAATACATAATTAGTGATCCAGATCTGCACGCTGTCACCATTCACAGGATTTATGCAGTTTTTGCCACTGAATATCCCCTTTTTGGTTGTATCTTCCGCAGTTCGCATTATCTTGTCCTCATTCATCACTTCATGGCAAAATGCTCTTATCTCAGTAGATGTCTCCGCTTTCTCCAGCCACTTGCCCACTAATGGATGCTCCGGTGGAATTGCCATAAATGTGCAGCCAAATATCGTATCCGGTCTGGTAGTAAATACGGGCAGCAATTCACCATCTTCTTCCAGCCTGAAATCTATCCGCGTGCCTTCACTTTTTCCTATCCAGTTCTTTTGCATCGTTATCACACGCTCGGGCCAATCTATCATCCCGCTAAAATCAAGCAGCTCCTCTGCATAATCCGTGATCCTAAAAAACCATTGCTCCAGTTCTTTCTGATTAACCTCGCTGCCGCAACGCCAGCAATTACCATCTTCCACCTGCTCATTCGCCAGCACAGTCTGACAGGCATCACACCAATTGACAAATGAACGCTTCTTATAGGCTAATCCCCTTTCATATAACCGCTTAAAAAACCACTGCCCCCAACGGTAATACTCCGGTCTGCAAGTGCTCACCTCGCGATCCCAATCAAATCCAAAACCAATGGAATCAAATTGTCCCCGCATTATTTCTATATTAGACTCCGTAGTTATTTTTGGATGAGACTTATGCTGAATGGCAAAATTCTCCGCCGGCATTCCAAAAGCATCATAACCCATGGGCTGCATCACATTGTATCCCTGCATCAGCTTATAACGCGTGATTGCATCTCCTATCGAATAATTGCTCACATGACCCATATGCAAAGCTCCACTCGGATAGGGAAACATGCTCAATACATAAAAAGTAGGCTTGTCACCTGTGTTCTCTGCCCTAAATACACGCTTCTCATGCCAGATATCCTGCCATTTTTTTTCTATTTTATTAAAAGGGTATTCCATCTATATTTCTCCTGTTTATATTTTTTTCTCACTTTTTTTTGCTGAAATAATTGCTCTCCCCCTCAGGGGAGTAAAAAACGCAGGAATTCCACCAGTGATGTCTTCAAAATATCATAGTTATTCTTCATTATCAATCTCCTGCTATTTTTTCTTGTGGCAAATCTTGCGATACACTGATATTGGTCAAATTATTTCTCCGCTCATCCGTGGCTCTTGTTAAGATGAAGGGGGGTAGAGGAGATGGGGAGATTTATAATCGAAGGTTTGAAGGTTTGAAGGTTTGAAGGTTTGAGGAGGAGAAGAGGGGAAGAGGAGATTTATAATCGAAGGTTTGAAGGTTTGAAGGTTTGAAG
>CAZRXY010000060.1:0-15062 GCA_964604155.1 uncultured Candidatus Cloacimonadota bacterium
TCTTAGCTGGTATATGTGCTATCTCTCTGGTTCATGCCTGCCGAATTAGGAATTTTCACGAGATGAAATCTATTTGGTCGTCACCATTGCGAAGGTCTAAAGACCTTCGCAATGTTATATTGTCCTTCATTCTTTATTTGTCTCCAGCCAATACTACAGGTTCAGTGATTGGTGACAGATTGGAGGATAAATTGCCAAAAAATAAAAAAGGTGAATAAATATACCTTAAAAAACGAAAAAGTGTGGCAGATACAGGTTAAAGCTATAAAAATTAATAATATACGGTGTCACTTTAGTGCCACTCTTTGTTTATTCAGTGTAACGTATTGTTTTTGTGTGTGTTATGGGGTGGTAATGGTTAATCGCTGAGGCTGGGTTCTCTAAATTCTTTATAATGCAATCGGAAAGAGACAATGCGATCATTCTGATACTCGAGCTTATAGCCATCGCGTTCCACGACGGTGAGCACACCGTGGCCATAGATTCTTAATCTATCTTCTTCAATATCATTATCGAGGAGGAATTCGTAAATTGCCAGGGCTCTGTTTGTAGAGAGGACTTTATTATATCCGGGAGTACCTCTTTCATCAGCATGTCCGTGTATAGAGACTTTGAAGAGCGGATTTTTTATCATAAGTTCTACGAGAGGATAGAGTTTATCTTTTTCGGATTCGCGGATATAGTGTTTATCATAATCAAAATAGATGACAGGCAGGGGGATTGGTTCTTTGATGAGGATAGTATCTTTAAGGCTTGCGAGGCTGAATTGTTCTACTTCGCCGCCATAGCCATCATCAGCAATGCCAGCGGCTCCTTCCTTTTGTTGAAGCGCAAATTCTCCCATAGGGTTATAATCCATGAAGATGGTCATTTTGTCGGGGATTTTGGGGATTTTGAGCACGATATTTTGAGGGAATTGAGAAGGATAGAGAGGTTGGGCTCTCACATTTATCCGTCTATCACCAATAAACCAGAGGTCGGTTTTGATGGGGGTGGTGCCGAGGTATTTTTCGTTAATGAATATTTCTGTAGGAGTGGGTTCGGAGCGAAAGACAATTCTTTTTCTGTGAGTACCTTCCGGGATTTGTTCCACGAGTTTATAAGGTGTGCAGGCAGAAAACATGCCTGTTACAATCAGGACGAGAAAAAAAAGACAACTTAGTTTATAAGAGAACATTTTCACCTACCGCTCAAGATTTTCCATGTGTCACAATAGCTGAAACTGCATTTGAAGGTCAAGAAAATAATGCAAAAGCCGAGTGATTCTACTAAGATTATATTATCAATCTCTTTGTGATCTTGGAATACTGGCATAATATGAGAGACAGGGGATCTTATCTGGCGATTAACAAAGGGTGAGTGGTTTACAGGTGGTGGGTTTGATAAGGCAGTTATGAATCTGTGAGCAACCTTTTTGGCATAAATAGTGATACTCTGGCGGGGATTTTTTGAGCCAGGGGAAAAATTCTGAGGAAGTTGTGAGAAAAATAAAAAAAAATTGACTTATAACAGATACAGTGATTAATTAGGAAAGTGATTTTTTAGTGAAGGGGTGAAGGTGGTTTCAGGAACAAAATTAAAGAAATTAAAGATGACGATACTCTATGTGGAAGATGAAGATGTGGTTCGCACCACAATATCTGAGATGCTCAGCAGGCGTGTAGAGCGGGTATTAGTAGCTTCCAATGGAAAGGAGGGGTTGGAGCAGTACTATAGAGGTTCTCCCCAGATGTTGATTAGTGATATAAAAATGCCGATCATGGATGGCTTGGAGATGATCAAGCGGATAAAGCTGGAAGAGGCGGAAATTCCGGTAATAATAACATCAGCCCACAGTGAGTCTGAATATTTTTTACAGGCAATTGATATCGGAGTGGATAAATTTGTACTGAAGCCGGTGAAAAACCGTGAATTATTTAATATAATAAATAAGACATATGAGCAAATGACCATCCAGCAGCGGATAAAAGACGAGGAATTGCGTCGTGAAGTAGCCCAGCGGAATTTGCGGGAGAGTCAGGAGCAATTGCATGCATTATTTGAGAATGTAGTAGTTGGAATGGGGATTCTGGATAATGATCTGCAGATAATGTTTGCGAATCTAACGTTATCGGAGATGTTCATGGAAACAGAGGACAGCCTGTTGCGTCACAATATCGCGGAATATTTGTCAGGTGAAAGTTTAACAATCAGGCATTTAAAAAAGCTGACAAATATGAAAGCGGTAGAACAGGTAAAGAATTTCCGGGCAGAGGAGCTCATCCAACTTCCGGGTGGCACAAATTTTTGGGCAGAGATATCAATTTCCGTAATCCTATCGCCGGATAATATAATAACAAAGTTCATTATAGTAGTCAATAATGTCAATAACCGGGTAGAATTTCAGCGTGAGCGGGACACATTGTATAAATCTCTGATCAGTGAGCTTGAGATGGCGGCGTCTGTGCAATCATATTTTTTACCGGATTGGCTGTGCGTGGAAGATGATTTATTATTTTCCAATAATTATTCGCCATCTACAAATGTGGGAGGAGATTTATTTGATATCATAAGATTAGCGGATGGCAGATATATAATCTATATAGGAGATATTTCCGGGCATGGAGTGCAAAGTGCTTTAATGATGACGGCAGTGAAGGCGACTATAAAGATGCTGGTAGATAGCAGTCAAAGCATATTACACCCCAGTAAAATAATCAGCCAGTTAAATGTTTTGCTTTCGCGGGACGTGTTTCAGAATAATTATCTCACATTGCTTTTGGGTGTATTGGATGTGGTGAAAAAGGAATTCTGTTATTTTAATGCGGGGCACCCGCCCTTACTCAAGTTTTGCAAAGCAACGGGGGAAGTGGAGCTGATCGAGTCGCAGGGTTCTATACCAATTGGCTGGATGATCGATCATGAATACAGCAGCGAAGAAGAGGACATTATAATTTTAGACGATTATTGCAGTTATCTGCTTTATACGGATGGGATATTTGAGTGTGAAAACGGCAATGGTCAAGAGCTTGGCATAAATGGTATTATGGGATTACTGCATAAATGTGAAAAGACAACCAGTACGGTATTACTGCCTTATGCGATTAAGAAATTAATAAATGATAATGGCTACGACATCACAACAGATGATTTTAGTATTTTATCTTTCAGTATCAGGCGTGATTTAAATGAAAATATCCGATATTATGAAGTGAATCCGCGGAAGGATAATTCAGGAGATGCGGGTAAAAGAACTGATGAATTCCTTAGAGCGAAGGGGATGGGGCAAATTGCTTTTTCAGCCGAACTGCTAATCAATGAATTTCTGAATATAGTTTTAGGGAACATCACAGAAAAGGGCAAAGAAAGCATAATTGTGATCAGGCTGCGAGTATATGAGAGAAAACTGGAAATAGTTTTTTGGGATAAGGGAGAAGAATGGCAGCTTCCATCAGGAGCCTCGGAAGTGGGATTTGAAGGCAAAAAAAATGAAGCGACCGGCAGTTTTTATATAATCTGTAATCTTGCTGATGAGATATATCGCCAGCGAGTCTCTGAAGTGAATGAGACAAAATTCTGTATTTATCTTCCCGAAGGTGATAATCGGCAGATAGTGGCGGGTGGTGATGATGATTAGAACTTTACAGGTATTACGAAGATTTGTGTTTTCCGAATGGGGTGGCACGGAGACAGTGGTTTATAATACAGCACGTCATTTGCAGGAGACTGGAAATCCTGCGGAAATACTGGCGACAATGGCGTTAGAACAAACTGTGGAAGAGACCAGGGGTGCTATAAAAATCCGTCGTTTTCCATATATTTATCCTTACCTGAACCTGAACAGAAAAAATAAATATATCATTGATAAGAAGGGTGGGGATCCTTATTCATGGAGCTTATATCGTTATATGCTGCAGGCAGAATCAATAGACTTGATTCACTGCCATACCATGAATCGCTTAGCTGCCATTGTCCGGCTGGCAGCACTTAAGCGGGATATTCCATATCTGGTTTCTTTTCACGGTGGTTTTTTTGATGTGCCTGTCCATGAGATGTCACAGATGGTTCGGGCTTATAAAGGAAGCATTAATTATGGTAAAATCATTGATATTTTAATAAGGAAAAGCCGTTATCTTGAGGATGCGGCAGCTATTATCTGTGTAGGGTACAACGAATATGAGATCACAAAAACAAAGTTTCCGGATAAACTGGTATATTACCTGCCCAACGGAGTAGAGCCGGCAAAATTTAAGCCCTGCCAATCTAATGATTTCCGCGAGAGACATCAAATTTCACCCAATGCCGGTCTGATACTTTGTATCTCGAGATTAGATTATCAAAAGAACCAGCATCTGCTGATAGAATTATTAGAAAAACTCGTCAAGCGGGGTGAAAATGCTCACCTTGCTTTGATAGGACCCATTACTTCGGAGAAATATTATCAGAAGATGATGGAGATGATATTGGAAAAGGGTCTTGGTGAGAAAACCACAATCATTCCGGGGCTTCAAGCGGAAGATGCAGATCTTGTGAAAGCTTATCAGGCAGCAGATGTATTTATTTTACCTTCGATTCATGAACCATTTGGCATTGTGGTGCTGGAGGCTTGGGCAAGCGGACTTCCTGTGATTGCTGCGGGAGTGGGGGGATTAAAAAGGCTGGTTCGTGACGGAGAAAATGGTCTGGTTTTTGATGGCAGTATAAAAGACCTGGAAGAAAAATATCTGAGATTGGCACATAATTCTGATTTAGTTAGAAGACTGATCAACCGGGCAAGAGATGAAGTTTTGTCTGATTATTCCTGGAGAACAGTAACTGAGAAGTTGACAGGTTATTACCATGAAATATTAGAAAGACACAGGATGAGATCATGAAAAGAGTTCTATATATAGATATACCCTTTATGGGCATTAATGATGGTGCAGCGAGCCGCAGCAGGTTTTTGTGGAAGTCATTAATTGCTCAGTATGAAGTGGACTGGCTGGAATTGCAACGAGCGGATTTACCTGCCGCAAAAGAGATGCCTTTGGGGATGGATAATCATTATACCATACAGGCGGCACAAAATTTTGGTATTTTTGAACCCCGGATGGTCTATAGATATAAGTCATCCGAAATCTGTCATTTTAAGGAGATCTTGAGAAAAAATAATTATGACATTATTTTTTTTAGATTTCTTTCACCTGCAAAGCTGGCGTTACCAGCCAGAAGTATGTGTAAGACCTTGATTTTTGACGTAGATATGCTGCTCAGCAGATTATCAAGGATGACCTGGAAACAATTTCCCAAGTTTAAATACCGCTATTACTATCTGGAAACCAAAAAGCTGGAATACTTTGAAAAAAAATTCTTCCTTGAGCCCTATATCTTTTTATTCACAAACAGTTATGAAAGATCAATGATCAACAAGGAGCTTGGAGTTAGAGCGGGTGACAGCCTTAAGGTTCTTCCTAATGTGATGGAAGAAAAGGAATATTATGAAACTGAAAAGCAGCAGCGTATTTTGTTCTTTGGTTCACTATCTTCATCAGCTAATGCTGATGCTTTGCAGTATTTGAGTGAAAATCTCTATCCGCTGATGGAGGACGAGCTGGAATCTCGATCTATCTATCTGGAGGTGGCTGGTAAAGGGTGGCATGACAGGTACAAGGTATTTTTTGAGAACAAAAAGAGATTACGTTATTTGGGAGAAGTGGACAATATACAGAAAGAGATAAGTAAGAGTCTCCTGGTTTTTTTGCCACTTCGGATAGCATCCGGCACGCGGACGCGAATACTGGAAGCAGCTAACCAGGCGGTACCGGTGGTCACCACGCCTATTGGTGCAGAGGGACTTGATCTGTCTGCGGATGAAATAATGATAGAAAGCAGCAATAAGGTTATGCTTGAAAAATTATTTATGTTATTGAATAATGAGCAGATGCGTAAGAAAATGGGTTATAACCTGAGGCAGAGATGCAGAAACCTGTATCTGGAAAAGAATGTTAGTGAATTACTTATTAGCCAGATTGAAGATTTTTGGAAGAAAAATAATGCCTGAATTAAAAATATTGTGGATAAATAACAAAGCCGATTTCACTGGAGGCTGCGAAAGCTATATTTTTCATACCGTCGGTTTTTTGAAAGAAAAGGGTTACAAGAATTTTTTGCTTTATGAAGTGGAGGGTTGGGCGGAGCCGAAATTTTTGCAGGTATTTGATGGGGCATTTCCGCGAGTGATACTTTCAACACAGATAGCAGAAATAAAGCCAGATCTGATATTTGCTCACAGAGTATCCGGCAAAAAGAGCATGAAAGAGCTGATTAATTGTGGTGTGCCGGTAATAAGATTCTTCCATGATCACAAATTATTTTGCCTGCGAGAGCATAAATATAAAACCATAAGTTTAAATACTTGCACTAAGCCTACAGGATTACGCTGTTATCCCTGTCTGGGCTTTATCAACCGCTCGCGAGGTTTTATAAAAATCCGCCTTGCTTCACTGGCAAAACTTAGAGCTGAGCAAAACCTTAATAAGAAGCTGAAAGGTTTTGTAGTTGCTTCAGAATACATGAAGAAACATCTTATTGCTCATGGTTTTGCTACTGAAAAGATAAAAGTTATACCTCTTTATGCAGATGAGCAGCATAAACCTGAAAAGATTTGCGACGGGAAATATCTGCTTTTTGCCGGACAGATACTGAAGGGTAAGGGATTAGATATTCTTATAAGAGCGTGGAAGCTGCTTGCAACGGACTATACTTTGATCATAGCCGGAGAGGGAAGGCAAAGGCAAAAATATGAAAAGTTAGCTATCAAGCTTGGGTTAGAGCAGTCGATTAAGTTCGTGGGTTTTATAAAGCAGGACAAGCTGGCAGATTTATATAGAAACACTACTTGCCTGGTGATGCCCAGCAGGGTGCCGGAAACCTTTGGATTATCGGGTTTGGAGGCGATGAGCTGGAGCAAGCCCGTAGTGGCATCGGATGTTGGCGGGATAAGTGAATGGCTTAATGATGGCATTAATGGTCTATTAGTGCCACCCAATAATCCCCCAGCTCTGGCAGCAGCGATCGGTGAAATAATCAATGACCCGGAAAGGGCAGCAGAAAAGGGCAGAGCAGGATTTGAGTTATACAAAAACAAATTTAATGCAGAGGAACATATAAGCGTACTAACAGCATATTTTCAAGAAATAACAAGGAAGGCAAACAATGGTAAACAGTGACAATTGGGGAAAATTTACCGCCAAGGGCAGCCAGAAAGTGGAAGAGCTTATTTTAAAAATGGTGGAGGAGATTGTTACCATAGCGGAGCAGACGATACCGGAAAAAGATCTCAGGAGCGTTTACATGCTTGGGGGGTATGGTCGCGGAGAGGGCGGCGTAGTGATAATAAATGGTCAGGAAAGGCCCCATAATAATTTTGATTTGATGCTGGTAACAAATGATATCAAACAGGAGAAAATGCAGGATTATAAAGCGAAATATGATCAGGCACTCAAGCAATTGATAGAAAGAATTGGAATTGGTATAGATACCAGTGTGATAAATGCGGGAAAATTGAAGAACGCTTCCTGCCGAATTATTTGGTATGATATGAAATACGGGCATAAATTACTATACGGCAGTGATCTGATCATGAGCCGTTCTCAATTCAAATTAAGGAATATACCGCCCTGGGATGCGCGTAACCTTTTAGTTAACCGGGGGACATTGATGATCATCAATGATCTGCTATTGGAACAGAAGAATCTTGATATCGAGCTAAAAAAGGTGATCATCAGGCACTTGGTGAAATGTATAATTGGCTACGGGGACTGTCTTTTATTTTTCATGGGTAAATACAATTGGAGTTATGTGGAAAAACAGAAGAGAATGCAGGCACTTGAAAATGTGGACAGCGAATTTAAAAGGCTTTATGATGATGCAATGAATTTTAGATTTCAACCCGATTATGAGCCTTATTTGGTTAAGGATCTTAGGCAATGGACAAAAGAGATCAAAGAAATCTTGAGAGATATAAATCTACAATGCGAATCTCGTCGGCTGCATAAGAAAAAACTAACCTGGGATAACTACATAATGATAGCTCTTGCACATGGCTTGAAAGAAGGGGGTTTAAATATCAAAGCCTGGGGCAAGAAATTTATTAATTATTCAAATATGAAGACAGAATTTCCCGGAGCTGCTCCGGTGAGCGTGAAACTGGGTTACAAATATCTGGGTGAAAAAGGGGTATTGCCACTATTATATCCTCTAATAGCCTACGGTTTAAGGAATCAGGATTATCGCAAAATAGCCCGCAGTTTTTTGCAGGTGCAGAACTTTAATTTTGATAACCTTCGCAGCTATTATCTGAAAAAGTGGGGTAGTCTGATGGATAAAAATTTCCAAAAACTTCTGGATAAATATGATATCAAACTCTAATAATGCGAGGTGAAAATTTATGATCTGTCTTACAGGCGATCTTCATCATATGTCACTTAATACAGGCAATCAGCAGCATAGCGATAGAACTGAAATCAATATTGCCCGTCAATATCTGAAGCTGCTCGAAGCTGCAGAAGTACGGGTTACATTTTTTATCACAGGCAGAGCCTTTGCCGAAGAATGGGATGACCTCTCCCCTATCTGTAAGAGTAAATTTGTCGAGATTGGCGGTCATAATTACAATGCTTTCAAGCCTGATACAGGTTACAGGATATGGAAGAAACTAACTGGAAATTACAATGGTCCCGGATTTATTCAGAGACATGATGCCCAAAAAACCATTGATATCATCAGGAAGAAAACGGGAAAAACTATCTTAGTCTGGCGTAATCATATGTATATGCACGGGCCAAATACTGAGAAAATTCTCTATAAATCAGGGATCAAGATATGTTCTGACGGCGTTATGAAGAATTCGAACGGATTGATCAGTCATGGCAGCGGGATTTATAATTTTCCTCTTAATATAATACCGGATCATGAACATCTCATCCATGCAGAGAGGACGCCGGAATGGATAAAGTGGTGGCAAAAGCGCTATAACTGGAGTGATGATTTTGGCAGCGGATCATATCAGATAGAGGAATGGACGGAATTAGTATTATCACAACTGAAGGAAAATGAAGAAAATGGCGTTATCTCTAATATGATAATTCACCCTATAACACTTTATCTCTGCGATAAGCTATCGCTTTTTGAGCAAAAGATTTTGCCTTTTCTGGCTGCCCATGAAACCGTGTTTATGAGTGAACTATTAGCAGCGGGGGGAAGAAAATAAAATGAGGCAGCAAAATCCCAAAATAAGCGTGATTATGAGAAGCAGAAATTCAGACTGGGTAATTGCCCAGGCTCTGGCTGCTCTTTATTCACAGACATATAAGGATTTTGAATTGCTGGTAGTGGATTCTGGCTCAACAGACAGGACGCTGGAAATAGTAGAACAATTTCCCTGCCGGCTGGTTCGCATAGCAGCGAAATCCTATTATCCGGGAGCTGTGCTGAATGAGGCTATCGAGAAGACAGAGGGTGATATTATTGTATTTCAGAATTCCGATGGAGTGCCCCTGAGTCCACACATACTCAGCCGCCTGATAGCTGCTTTTGATGATGATAGCGTGGATGCTGCACTCACCCGACAGATTCCCAGACCTGAAGCTTATGCCTGGGTGAAACGGGATTATGAGCATAGTTTCCCGGATGCTGCCGAAACTCCCAATTGGATCAGGTTATCACTGCCGATGGCTGCTATAAGAAGAAGTGCCTGGGAAAAACATCACTTCTACACTGATGCCTGGGCATCTGAAGATACTGAATGGGGTGAATGGGCTGTGAGAAACGGGTGCGGGATCAAGTACGTGAAAGATGCCATTATCATGCATTCTCATAACTATACACTTAAACAGATTTATGGGCGGAAATTTGTAGAGGGAGAGGCAGATGCCTTTATATATAACCTCAAGCCATCAGTTCCAGGATTTATATCTTCTGCTTTTCGGCAATGGTTGCGAGACCTGATTCTGCTTAGTGCAAAAGGCAGATTATTAGAAGCTGGTTACTCATTACCGCGTAATTTTACCAGTAACTGGGCATACTACCGTGGTTTAAAATTAGGGTATTTCCGAAAAAAGACCGGGAACTATGATACCAGCATTGGACAGAAAAATGTCCTTAACCGTTATGACAATTAAAAATAAAAGTTATCATATTTTTGTAAGCGGATTGGCTTATGATGAGGGGAAATCGGGTATTTCAGATTATCTGAATAATATAATCAAGGTACTGGTTCAAAATCATAAAATTGATCTTCTCATGCTTGCCAGTGATATAGCCTGCTTCCCGGTATCATCTCCCAATCTTAAGCTTATTCCTTTACCGGATAAGCTCAAAAAGCCTATTTTAAATATGCTGTGGCACCTCTTTATCCTACCTGGAAAATTTGATCTTTCCCGTTATGACTTTATCTTTCTTCCTGCGGGCAACAGGCGGGTGCTGTCATCTTACCCCTCACCAACTATCGTAACTTTCCATGACCTTTCACAATTCCATATTCCGGCAAAATACGATGCACTCAGAATGCTATATATCAAAAGCGTGATCCCTTTTTTTGTAAAAAAAGCAGATAAAATCCTTGCTATCAGCGGCAATACCAGAGATGATCTAGTGAAGTATTACCATCTGAAATCTGAAGATATTATGGTCAATTATAATGGTTATGACAGCGATAAATATGTACCTGCCCCTAAGACCTGCCAGAAACCTCTCAAGCTGCAAAAGAAATACTTTCTCTATATTGCCCGGATTGAACATCCGGGAAAAAATCATCTTAACCTGGTGAAAGCCTATGAGGAACTGCCTCAAGCTATTAAAGAGCGCTATGATTTAGTGATGCCGGGCAAAAAATGGCCTGGAAGCGAAATTGTGTTTGATTATATTTCGCAATCACCAGACTGTGACCGCATACATCTCCCCGGATTTGTAGAAGCAGAGCTTTTACCTGTTTTATACCAGCAATGCAGCCTCTATATTTTTCCATCCTTGTATGAAGGATTTGGCATACCTTTGATTGAAGCGATGGCTTCGGGCGTACCAGTGTTATGCTCAAATACATCTTCTCTGCCCGAAATTGGCGGCGAGGCTGTTGCCCTGTTTGATCCCTATTCTGTGCTCTCTATCCGAGATACTATATTGCGGGTTATTTCCAGCCGGAAAATGCAGGAGGCAATGATAGCGAACGGCTTTCATCAGATAAAACTATTTAGCTGGCAAAAGCATGCTGATAACATAATCAGATCATTTGAGGCTATCTGTGCCGGTGAAAAATAAGCAGAGTGATGAACAAAGAGAACTGCTGCAGACTTTCCTAAAAAAGCTATCTGCAAAAAATCAGCCTCGCAGTGCATCTATTCTATATTTAAGGCCTGCCATATTCAGAACTGTGCATGGACTAATCCAGATTTGCTTTGTGATTCCGCTTTTGCCTTTTACACTAGTAATTCACCTCTGCCTGATTATCAGAAAGATATTTTCCAAAATCCCAATATTTATCACAAAAGATTGTTACGGGAAACAGGGGAAAGTGATTGAAGTGAATTATTTTAATCTAAAATCAGGCAGCAGATTTGCCCTTGTATATCTTGTTTTAAGCCGCAAACTCGATTTCACGGGCTATAGCCTGAATAAAGAACGGCAAATTGGTGACGCCTTTATCTATGATTATAATCCCGGGATCATCGATCTCTGGTATATAAGGTCTGCTTCCAGAACTGCCTATGAAGGCATCAAAGAAACAGATAAAGAATTCATAATTTCCACAAGGCTGAAAGCAGAGGTTAGACCAAATATTTTTAGCTTGATAACGCTTCTAAAAGAAGAAGTACTTCTTATTATCCGCTATGAGATTGCCAGGATATTCAATTCTTTTAGAGCTGTAAAAAATCTGCCTCATCTTGTTGACCCGATCTTTATTTTTAAGATCAGATTGAGAAATATTTCCATGCTGCAAACATTAGAGGAAATAAAGCTTACTATTAAAGAGCATACTTTGACACAAGCCCAGAATGTGAGGAGGAAAATTTATTTTGTTAACCCGGATTGCCTGAATAAAACCTTTACTTCAAGTGCTATGGATTATAGAGAAATCTTGGAAAATCCGGGTACTCAGAACTGGATTTTTGCCGACGGGATTGGCATCAATATTGCCATTGATCTCATGGGTTACCCAAAGAATGAGAACGTTAATGGAACAGACCTGATGCCCAGAATTGCCGAATTGGCTGCTGGCGAAGGATTCTCATTTTTTTTTCTGGGTGCCAGACCGGGAGTGGCAGAAAAAACCAAGATAAAACTTCAATCCCTCTTCCCCACTCTACATATCAAAGGTACTCACCATGGCTATTTTGATCACGTTAAAGATAGCCCTCGGATAGTGAAATTGATAAATGAGCTTAAGGTGGATATCCTCTTCGTCGCCTTTGGCGTTCCCTATCAGGAACGCTGGATAGAAAAATGGTTTCCACACTTAAATTGCCCTGTTGTAATCGGCGTAGGCGGATTATTTGATTTCTATTCCGGCAGAATAAAACGCGCTCCCCGCTGGTTAAGAGATATAGGGCTGGAATGGGTCTTTAGATTGATGATGGAGCCCCGGCGGATGTTTAAACGATATGTGATTGGCAATCCCGTATTCCTGATCAGAGTTTTTAAACTCAGAAATGCAGCCCGATTGATAAATAATCAAATCCTTAAGGCTAAAAAAAAGAACCTGATGCAGATCATGAAGCCTTCCCGGCAGAAAAAAATGGAGAAATATCATGGCAGGCTCCTGGATATCTTTCCACTAGTCGCCAATTTCTGTGCTCAAAAGAAGATCTCTATCTTGATAATGTATAAAGATAAGATGTCTGCCCGTTCTACCTGTGAAAAATTGAATCTTATCTTCCCGGATACCGTTTTTATGTGTCAAGCTGATAACGGCATTACGGGATATAAGCTGGTGATCACCAATTATTCTGAGAATGAGCTGCTTAGCATAGTGGATACGCAGCGAACTCCGGCATTTTATTTTATTGACCAATCCTTCGCAGATCACTATGACAATCTAAATATTATCTGGGATACTCATTAATAATTGACAAATATCCCCCTCACGGTATCTTATGGTCAGGTCTGGAACGTAAAGGAAGGGAAGCTATGAAAAACAGAGATGAGGATACCGAAAAGATTATCAGCAGATTTTCTGAAGAAAACCTCAAACACGAAGAATCCAGACATCTTCAAAAAATCCTCTTCTGGCAGTCCTTTGTGAAATTCTCTTATCTGCTGAAAAGATTTATCGATTTCTGGCTGTCTCTTATTATTATTTTACTCCTTTCACCTCTTCTCATCTTTACCGCACTGGCGATTATTATCGAAAATCCAGGACCCGTTATTCACTCCCAAAAACGTATCGGCAAAGACGGCAAGCCTTTTAATTTTTATAAATTCCGCTCCATGATTGTGGGAGCAGAAAAATTGAAAGAAAAATTGATCGATGATAATGAATCTGCCGACGGTGTGATCTTTAAAATGAAACATGATCCGCGAATTACACGAGTTGGTAGGATTATCAGAAGATTCAGCATTGATGAATTGCCCCAGATTATTAATGTGGTCAAAGGCGAGATGAGCCTCGTGGGGCCAAGACCACCGCTGCCAAACGAAGTTAATCAATATACTCTGGAAGACCGGAAAAGACTTCACATAAAACCGGGTATCACCTGCATCTGGCAGGTGGAAGGCAGAAGCGATATCCCATTTAATCAACAGGTAGAACTCGATAAACAATATATCAGATCTCAATCTCTCTGGGAAGATATAAAAATTCTGCTGAAAACTATTCCGGCGGTTATTACCGGAAAGGGAGCCTATTAAAAAATCTCATACAGATTTTTTGGGGACTTTGAAAGAATGGGAAAATATCCGGTAACCTTTATGACAATAAGCATGAAGAATGTGCTGAGAATATGAGGATCGATAAGTGCTGATGGATTGTTTTCCGAGAAATTAAACAGGGCATTTTGCTTGAACTTTTCCTTATCTCGTTAACTGGCATCCCCCTGTTTTTTGAATTTATCGAAGTTCTAATTAAACGGGAAAAAATGAATTAGGTTGTATTAACCTTGGTCGACCATCCCGGAGAGCTAACGCACCACCGGGAGGTCTCAATTGGGAGTTTATCAACAATCTAAGTGACTTGCGAATGGTCGAAAGACCTTCGCAATGGTGACGACTAATTGTTTACATGATCATTTTTTCCACTTTATGAATTAATTTCGGGAGTATGCCAAGATTAGAAATATCTTCAACATTTTGACAAGGCAAATTTCAGAATTGGCTAATTATCTAAAAAACTGGTTAAGTTTTTTTGCACAGACTCAAAGTTTAATATAGGGGTATGTATTTTCAAAAAAGGGGCAAAAATGTTAGGTTTTGCCGTATCTAACATAATAGCTTATAGTTATGACCTAACATTTCCTAACATTTCCTAACATTTCCTATCTATAATAATAAGGAAGTTCATCATTTATTAAAACAAAGCATCTTCTGGAGGTATCTTTGATGTGTTTAAGTAGCGAAGTAACCGGGATTTCCGCTTCATTTATAGCATCTGCTTCAAAATCCCTGCCATAACGGGCAATGTATCTGGATTTTATTAAGAGGTATTTGATGTTTGAAGAGGTAATAAAAGGCAAGTATTTGTCCTTATATGCCTGTGAAATCAGACTCCAGACTCCATTGAAAATGAAATAAAGGAATTTATCGTCCTGGGTGATGTATAATGGGTAGTGAGTTGTGAATGGTGAGTTGTGAGTGGTGAACTTGACTGGTGGATAAATTCTGGCAGTATAGCCTTATCATCTGGAGTTTAGGCGCAGTTGTACCGTCGAGATTAAATTCGTCTCTTCCCCCCTAATCCCTAATCCCCAATCCCTAATCTGGCATCCCCCTTTTTTTATAATTTCAGAACACCTGACCTCATAAATTGCAACCAAAATGTAATATATTAAATTTCAATAATTTATCTACTGTTTTTATTTTTTCTCTTGCCAATTTAATGATTTATAAAAGAACTT
>CAZRXY010000061.1:0-2320 GCA_964604155.1 uncultured Candidatus Cloacimonadota bacterium
AAAAAAATACCAATACCAGCAAACTTGCGATTCCAATTTTTTTCATTCCTGCCTCCCTGTTCTATACAATTTTTTTTTAATCCATTAGATGTTGAAAGGACAAAATATCTCTTGCCGTAGCTCGGTAAAAATGATGAAGAAACATTATGCCTTTAAATTCATAATGAATCAATATTATTGTATATAATTGGCCAAACTATCTACCTTCCGATCGAAAAAAAGAAACAGTTTCCGGTACCGGGTTCGCAAAATCTGAACATTAAATGTGCACCTTCGCGGTAATACCTTCCATATTTGTATATTTGCGGGTGTTTTCTTATGTATCTGTCCCATTGCTCCCAGGAGCGCCAATGGCCGTGATAGTCATACCGATGGCCTTTATATTCGTAGCGTCCGTAATGGCGATGTCTGTCATAGGGGCGTTCTCTGTATCCCTGATGCTTGTGGTATTCCGAACGTTTGTTAAGGGACAAGTCTGAACTTAGTCGACTCGAACTGCCGTACCGCTTACACTTACCATTAACATTCCGCTTTTTTCACCGAGGATTTCGTAGTCAATGTCGATCCCGACTACAGCATTTGCTCCGAGATTCGTGGCTGCCGTCTCAATCTCCTGGAAGGCTATCTCTCTGGCTTTTCTCAGCTCCTTTTCGTAAGCCCCAGAACGTCCACCAACAATATCTCTAATACCGGCAAAGAGATCCCTAAACAGGTTCGCACCCATTATTGCCTCTCCGGTGACCACGCCGAAGTACTTTGATATTCTTTTCCCTTCAATATTGGGGGTAGTTGTGATAATCATTTTTTTCTCCCTAAGTGTATTTAACGGGCTTAAATTATGTTAAACCTGGATAGCTAAAAATCCATTTAAAGCAAATGCTTATTTGTGTATGCAACGTTAGCTTCTTCTGAATTGAAGAGAGGTAACTGCTTTCCTGAACGTACGTCTTCCACCCAGTCAGGATTCAATAAAAAAGATTTTGCGCTTAAAACTATATCTGCATTCTTCAGCGCATCTTCTGCAGTGGCCCGATCATATATCTGTCCACAAATCATTAATGGTAGATCAGTGACTTCCCGAGTGATTTCCGCCATATTCTGATCAGTGCCAAAAGCGTTATCCTTGTAACCATAAGCTGAAACAGAAAGCACATCGATAGGCTCTTTGGACAACATCTTAATAATCTCTTGATATTCAGTCTTTGTACCAAAAAGGGATACTTCCTTATCCGCAACACCCCAATTTGAAATTCTGAAGGTTAACAGGCGCTCATCAGGAATCACCTTTTTTACCGCCTGAATCACTTCATGGGCAAAACGGAAACGATTCTCCACAGATCCTCCGAAGGCATCCGTACGTTCATTAGAATACGAAGATAAAAAATTGCTGATAAGATAGCCATGAGCTCCATGAATTTCTATGCCATCGAAACCCGCTTCAATAGCTCCCCTGGCCGTTTCCACAAAACCAACAATTACATGACCTATATCAAACGGAGTCATGATGTCAGGCACCGGATAAGGTTCTCCAGTCATTGGATTGGTTTGCTTAGGAGTAATGGCGCTTGGGGCGATCACTCGATTTGCCGGATTTATATCAGGCCATGCTATTCGGCCACAATGAAACATCTGCATAATAGCGAGAGATCCCTCTTTTTGTATTGCCTGCACAACGGGTCTCCATGCTTCAATCTGTTGCTGCGTTATCAGCCGGGACTGTCTTGGGTAGCCTTGAGCACTTTCATAATCTGTAACAATCGCTTCAGTATAAACTATCGAAGCTCCATTTTTGGCTCGCCTTATTAAAAAATCAAAAACATCCTGCCTGGGAATACTGAGTCTGGAGGATGACATTCGTGTCATAGGAGCAAGACCGATTCGGTTTTTGAATGTAAAACTCTTTACCTGAAAGGGCGAAAAAATAATACTGTCACTCATGATAGATCTCCTTGGCTAATTCAAGTTTCATTTACAATCATTTGTTTCAGCAATTATAAAAATATCATTAAAATGCGTCGGATACGATTCAAGTTAGTACATTAAATTCTGAACAGCTCACCGAGATTTTATCGTTGTTTAAATCTATAAGAAATATAGTACAAATTAGGGCGGTCTCTGGTTCATGATTGTATGACTGCACCTGCAATTACTGAAAAATGAATACTTAGCATTGAAATCGATTTTGCGTTAATTTGCAACTCTTTTAAGTCCCAATCCCACTCAGGTGTAAGAAGATTCTGCGGTAAGGGCTGCGGCCCAGGCATCCACCTCTACTCTTTCCAGAACGGTAAACCCCCGTTGAGAGAGTTGGTTTTCCATA
>CAZRXY010000062.1:0-16638 GCA_964604155.1 uncultured Candidatus Cloacimonadota bacterium
CTCCCCAATCACCAATCACCAATCACCAATCACCAATCACCAATCACCAATCACCAATCACCAATCACCAATCACCAATAACCAATCACCAATCACCACTTTTCTCTTCTCCCGTTTCCACTCTTCATTCAAAACTCAAAATTCAAAATTCAAAATTCAAAATTCATAATTCACATATCCTGCTTCTATTTCAAATATTGGGTTTGTAAAGATATTGATAGACAATATCAGCTAGATCAAAAAGTTTTGATTTTTTAAGAAAAGGAGATATGGAAGGCGGAATGCATAAAGAGGATCTGCTGATAGAGCTGGGTGTAGAGGAGATACCGGCAGGATATATCGAGCCGGCAATGGAGAGGTTTTGCCAGAAGCTGAGTGAAGAGATGAGGATACTGGGTCTGGATTATGATGATATGAGCAGATACAGTACGCCGCGGCGATTTGCGGTAGTTCTTCATAAGCTGACAGGAGAGCAGCAGGATGAATTGATAGAGCGGATAGGGCCTACCGTGGAGATGTCTTATGATAGTGACGGCGGGTTGACGCGGGCGGCGGCAGGATTTTTGCGTGGAGCAAAAGCTGTGGAAAGTGATATATATAATGTAGAGACAGACAAAGGACCAAAGATAGCGATTCGGTTGGAGAAAAAGGGCAAGCCTTTGCAGGAGCTGCTTTCATCAGTATTGCCCTCCTGTCTTGAGGCGATGAATTTTCCTAAGACGATGCGATGGGGTGAGAGCAGAATGTGGTTTGCGCGTCCTTTGCGATGGCTGGTCTGTCTTTATGGTGATGGATTGATAGACGTGGAATTGAACGGAATACGAGCCGGCAGAATAAGTTATGGCAACAGGTATATGAGATTAGATAATGCGCTTGAATTGGCGGATAGTGGAGAATATGCGGAAGTGCTCAGGTCAGGCAGTGTGGTTTCGGACAGGTTAGAGCGTCTTGGTTTGATACGGGATCAGATAGTAAAGATCGAGCGTTCATCGGGTTTGGTGGTGATAGAAGACGAGGCGTTATTGCATACGATAGCGGATTTGGTGGAATATCCCGGAGCGGGGATAGGTAATTTTGACAGCAGCTATCTACGATTACCGGAGAAGATAATAATATCTACCTTGAGCCAGAATCAGAAATGTTTTGCCTTAAGGGAAGCTGATGGAGCTTTGGCGGCGAGATTTATATTTGTGAGTAATGGGGATCCGGAGTGCGAGTCGATAATTCGTCATGGCAATGAAAAAGTGATAAGTGCCAGACTTGCGGATGCGGAATTTTATTATTCAGAGGACACGCGAGAGCCGCTGGCGAGTTATGTGCCCAGGTTAAGAGAAGTATTATTCCAGAAGGAATTGGGCAGTTTACTGGAGAAGACCGAGCGGATAATGGCATTAGGCGGTTATCTTTGTGAAGCGGTGGGTATAGATGGATCAAGGCGAGATGACATCTTGCGTTGTGCATATTTAAGTAAAGCGGATTTAGTTACTCAGATGCTGGGTGAGAAGGAATTCAGTAAGTTGCAGGGATATATAGGGATGAATTATGCTCTTGTGAGCGGGGAAAGCGAAGAAGTGTCATTGGGCATATACGAGCATTATCAGCCGCGAGGTCAGAATGATGCCTTGCCCGGGAGTGAGGTGGGAGCTATAGTATCATTGGCAGACAAGCTGGACACGGTATGCGGCATAATTGGCGTGGGTAAGATGCCTACGGGTTCTAATGATCCTTTTGCTTTGCGTCGTGCGGCTAATGGGGTGGTGAGGATACTTGCGGAGCGGGGATTGGCGATCGATCTTGATTCGGCGATAGAGCAGAGCTATAAACTACTTAGCGGCAAGTTAAAATCGTCAAATAGTGATAATATATTAGAGACGAAGGAATTTTTTCGTCAGCGGATAAACTGGCTTTTAAAGCAGGCGGGTTTAGGCTACGATGTAATAGACAGCGTGATTCATCTAAAGGGTAGCAATATACCTGATATACTTGCTCGAGCGATTGCGGTAGAGCAATTCAGGCAGCGAGCAGATTTTATAAATCTAGTATTGGGTTTTAAGCGTGTTTCCAATATCATCAGTGAGGTAGAGGATTTTGGTGAAGTGCAGCTTGGATTACTTGAGGAAGCGGCAGAGCAGAACCTTTATAGAGAGTACAGAGAGCTGCAATTGGAATTTGCCAAGACCTCGTCCTATCCGGAGATGCTGGAGAGGCTGGTGGGTTTTAGCACCTATATCAATATATTTTTTGATGAGGTGCTGGTTAATACGGAAGAAAATCGATTACGCAGAAACCGCTATAATCTATTAGGGCGGGTCCGTGAAGAATTTTTAAAAGTAGCAGATCTTTCTTTACTGGTGGTGGAAGAGAAAAGATAAAAAAAAGAGATATAGAAGGAATTTATGGAAATCTTACAAGAATTCAGAGCGCGGGCGAAGGCATTGCATGGCAAGGTAGTATTACCGGAGGCGCGTGACACGCGGATTTTGCAGGCGGCGCAGGAATTAATCCGCTTGGAGATAGCAGAGGTGATACTTGTGGGAAAGCCGGGGGAGATACTTACATTAGCCAAGATAGATGGCTTTGATGTGAGTGGAGCCGAGATAATAGACCCGGCAGAGTACTATGAGATAGATGCTTTTGCGGATTATTACTATGCGAAGCGTAAGCACAAGGGCATAAGTTATGATGAGGCGTGTGAGGCAGTAACGAGGCCTTTGTATTTTGGTGCTTTACTGGTAAAATTTGGTAAAGCAGACGGCATGGTAGCGGGTGCGGCGAATACGACGGGCGATGTTTTACAGGCAGCTTTGCGAGTAGTGGGCATCACGCCGGGATTGAGCACTGTATCCAGTTCGCTGATCATGGTAGTGCCTGATTTTCAGGGAAAGGATGCGACGTTTTTGTTTGCGGATTGTGCGGTGGTGCCTGTTCCGACGGCGGAGCAACTGGCAGATATAGCGATAGAGACGGCACAGACGGGTCGTCAATTACTGGGTATAGAGCCGCGGGTGACATTATTAAGTTTTTCCACCCATGGCAGTGCGGAGCATGAGCGGGTGACCAAGGTAAGGCGTGCGCGTCAGATCTTGGAGGATCGTCAGGTAGATTTTGATTTTGATGGAGAATTGCAGCTTGATGCGGCGATAGTGCCGGAGATAGCAAAGCGTAAGGCACCTCACAGCAAGGTAGCGGGCAGGGCAAATATCTTGATATTTCCTGAAATCCAGAGCAGCAATATAGGTTGTAAGCTGGTAGAGCATTTTGCCAAAGCGGAGATGATAGGTCCTATCATCCAGGGTTTGGCGGCGCCGATTTGTGATCTTTCCAGGGGCTGCGAGTGGGAGGACGTGGTAAATACATCAGCTTTAGTATTATTATTATCAGAGAGCAAGGGGGAAGAGTGAAAAAGAGATTGTCTCATAGAGCAAGATATATGTTACCGTCTCCGACATTAAAGGTATCAGGTTTAGCGAAAGAGATGATGAGTCAAGGGCTGGAGGTGATCAATTTTGGAGTAGGGGAGCCGGATTTTCCTACGCCGGAATACATCAAAGCATCAGCCAAGCGGGCGATAGACGATAATTTTACGCATTACACACCGAGTGCGGGCATACTTGAGCTCAAGCAGGCGATAGTCCGCAAATTTGAGCGGGATAACGGATTGCATTACGGCACGGAGAATATTTTGATAAGTCCAGGAGCCAAAGCTTCGCTGATCAATGTATTGATGAGCGTATGCGATCCGCGAGATGAGGTGATAATACCCACCCCCAGTTGGGTGAGTTATGAGAGCCAGGTGTGGTTATGTGATGGTCACCCGGAATTGATCGATGCGCCGATGTCTGATAATTTTAAGATAACAGCTAAGGGTCTGGAGCACAAGATAAGCACATTGCCAAACGCCAAAGTACTGATCCTGAATAGTCCCAATAATCCTACCGGCACGGTTTATAGCAGAGAAGAATTAGCTGCGATAGGCGAGGTATGCCTAAAGCATGAGATTTTGATACTATCGGATGAGATTTATGAGAAGCTGGTCTATGATGGAGCGCAGCATGTATCAATCGCCTCAATATCTCGGGAATTGCAGGATAATACAGTAGTAGTAAACGGAGTATCCAAGTCTTATGCGATGACGGGATGGCGTCTGGGTTATATGGCGGGACCGGCGGAGCTGGTTCAGAAGGCGAGCGAGATTCAGAGTCACACTACCTCGTGCGTAAATTCAATTACTCAGAAGGCTTGTGTGACGGCATTAGATGAGGATGACGGCAGTGTAGAGAAGATGCGGTTAGAATTTTCCAGACGCAGGGATCACATGTATGAGGCATTACATGAGATACCACATATCAGTTGCACGAAGCCTCAGGGAGCATTTTATATAATGGCAGACGTGAGCTGGTATTTAGAAAATAACGCGTTATCAATAGACAGCAGCGAGAAATTATGCAGTTATCTTTTGGAGCATTATCATCTGGCGCTTGTGCCGGGGAGTGCCTTTAGGGCAGAAGGCTTTGTGCGGTTTTCTTATGCTAACAGCATGGAAAATATCTGTAAAGGTGTATCCTGGTTCAAAGCGGGATTACAGTCATTAATTGGAGATAAATAGGTGAAGATTTTTCGTAACGAGCTTGATCGCCGGAGAGTTGAACGCAGGCAGAAGCAATCATCCACCTGGGGAGGCTTTATCGTAAAGCTGGCGATATTTATTTTGTTAGTGGTATTGATCCGTTTTATCATCAGTGAAGAGGGTGCCGGGTTTGGCGAATACTGGCGTGCAACCTTCCATCGGGAAAGCCGTAAATAATGATAAAGTTCAATGAATAGAGAACTGTTCAGAAAAATTAATTTGACATTATACTTCGCAAAGTTTTTTTGTGAAATGAATAAAATCCAATAACAAGGGGGATTTTGATGAAGAAGAAGATGTTGTTTATATTTATATTCTCTCTGGTCATCAGCCTAACGCTAAGTGCTGCTACTACGGGGCAATTAGCAGGTCGTGTACGAGATGAAGACGGCAAGCCGGTGGCTGCGAATATAATATTGGAAGATACGCAGATAGGTACACAGGCTAAGGATAACGGACAGTTTATAATCATAAACATACCTCCGGGAACTTACAATGTAAAATGTCTTGCCATAGGTTATGGCACACAGATGGTTCAGGGAGTACGCATATCGGTGGATGAGACAACCACATTAAATTTCACGCTCAGTAAAGACGCTTATGCTTTGGAAGGTATCAAGCTGATAGAGGCGAAGCATCAGGGAGTTCGTAAGGACAAGATGGGATCAGGAAACTTAGTAACATCTGAGACGATTGAGGAGATAGCGGCGGCGAGTATAGAAGAATTAGTAGTCATCCAGGCGGGATCGGTATCTGCCGATGGGGAATTGCATATACGTGGCGGCAGAGCTAATGAAGTGGTTTACACGGTCGATGGTATGAGTGTATCTGATCCAGTAGATGGGGGTTCTGCCTTATCAATAGATATGGATGCCATAGCGGATATGAGTGTAATGACGGGTGGATTTCCGGCGGAATATGGCAATGCCCAGTCTGGTATGATCAATATCGTAACGAAAAGCGGTGGTTCAGATTATTCTGGTAAGTTAGAGATGAATACGGATCATATATTTTCTGATAAAGAAGAGACTTCAAACGAAGATGGGGTAAAATTTTCTTTAGGTGGACCGGTGCTGGGGGGCTTGGCGCAGGATATGCGTAATGATTTCACGTTTTTTTTGAATGGAGCAGCCAAGTGGACTGATGGCAGATACAGAGATTATTACAATACTAATCCGAATGAAGAGATTCCCAATATTGGTGGAGAGTGGAGCGTTTATTCTCCTTATGAAACCCGTGATGATTTCTGGCTTTTTGATTTAGGGGATCGCAATTATAATTATTACAATGCCAATCTCAAGATGAAATATCAGATCAATCCTAAGCAGAACCTCACTTTTGCAGCACGCGGTGATGCCAGCAGCAGCGAGCCATACAATCATTCCTGGCGTTATGCCTTAGATTATTATGCTTTATATGAAGAGATGCAGAACCAATATATAGTCACCTATGATCATCTATTTAACACGCAGATGAATCTCAAGGTGAAGGGCTCATATTATAATAAAAGCTATACTTTGCAGCCGCGACAGATAAATCGTGATGATTATTTTATCATGCTTGATTCTTCGGATTTTAATCTTTATTACAGCGATAGCAATGGCAGAAACACCAGCGGGATATTTTTTCTGGATGATGATGGTAATGGCGTGATAGGCGAAGGCGAAATCTACAACTGGCAGTATTTTTCTGACGGCAATGAATTTGGTATCGGCAGCTTTGTGACGCCGGGAGCCATATATGGGACTTATCAGGATGACAACAGCCAGCAGTATAGTCTGCGGACAGATTTTGAGTATCAGATCAATACGATTCACGGAGTGAAAAGCGGCTTGGAAGTGATCAGGCATCATATAGAGAAGGACAGGCTTTATAATCCCTGGGTGATAGACCCGTATCGTTATGACGAATATCTGGCAGGGTGCGAGCCGCTGGAATCTTATCTGGCGGGAGACAGCCTCGATGTGGATGGGGATGGCATCTATGACATAGAGCTTGATGAGGACACGGATTTTTATTCCCATGAAGATAATTATAATGCCATCAGAGCAGCATCGGGGACGACAGACGGTTACCGTGCGGATCCCTGGCAGGGAGCTTTTTATATGCAGGACAGGATGGAGTGGGAAGGAATGATAGTCAATGCCGGCTTAAGATTTGATTTCTGGTATCTTGGTGAAAAATACGAGATACTCAAAGAGGATGGCAGCTACCGGACGCGAGAATTTGCTGACGACGAGAAATTCCAGATGATGATTTCTCCGAGGCTGGGAGTATCTCATCCGATATCAGAACGCTCGGTCTTGCATTTTGCCTATAACTATCAGAATCAATTACCTCAGATGCAGTATATATTTACTACCGTGGATTCCACGGATGCCTATACAAGTGACAGTAATGTGGTGGTGGGCAATCCTTCGCTTGATCCGCAGATTACGGTAACCTATGAAGTGGGCTTACAGCAGCAGCTTTCTGAGACATTGATCATGGATATCACGGCTTATTACAAAAATATCTATAACTATGTAAGCACACGCAAAGTGGAAAAAGCCGGGGATGAGACGGTTTTCTGGTACGAATATTATTCTGAGGATTATGGTTCGGCAAGAGGGCTGGATATCAATTTGAGCAGACCGCTATCTAATTTTATATCGGGTTCGGCATCATATTCTTTATCCTGGGCAAATGGTAATAATTCCAGTACAATAATCCAGGATGAGACCACTAATCTGCGGGAATTTCCGTTAGATTGGGATACGCGACATAATTTTAATTTTAATTTGGGTTTCAGGGTTCAGCGAGATGAGGAGTATTATCTTCCATTAGTGGACTGGAAGGTGCCCTTTGACGATTTCTCTTTGAATTTTCTTTATAATATAGCTTCGGGAAGACCCTATACGGCAGTGAACGAAGATGATACTTCCGAAGATATAAACAGTTCAAATCAGCCATATACCTCTAATGCGAATTTAACGATCTACAAGCGTTTTGCGATTGGCAAGCAATCATCATTAAAGATATATTTCACGATAAGCAATCTATTTGACAAGAGAAATTATAATGGAGTGTATGCCAAGACTGGAGAGCCTTATGATGATGGCCTATACAAAGAAAATCCTTATGGCGAGGGTTATGTGGACAAGTATGGAGAGTATGTATCTGAGGAGACGTATCTCATTCATCAGATGGCATTACATGATCCATCGCGTGAGGGTGAGCGTCGGAGCTATAATTTTGGTCTTTCATTTGACTGGTAATAAATAAAAATGATAAATTTTAGGAGGATACAATGAAGAAAAGATTTTTGAATCTCTTCATGATCATGACGATAATGCTTTTTTTGGGCATGAATTTATTTTCTGAGGAAGCAGAGCAGCCGATTTCAGAAGGAGCAGGATTGCAGGCGGAATTGATGTTTGATGAATCACCTCAGATAGGCGGATTAGAGGCTTTTGCCCGAGGAATAGTGGGGAGTGGTTTCGTAGATTTATTCTTAGATGGTGGATTTGCCATGTGGCCCATACTTGTGCTGCTCATCTGGGCAATTGCTGTGATAATATATAAATTGATAGCGTTATCTTATGCCCGTATCAATATAAATAACCTTCTGGATAAAATTGTACCTCTATTAAAAGAGAAGAAATTTCAGGAAGCTGCAGGCGTATGTGCGAGGACGAAGGGACCTGTGGCAGCGGTCATCCATGCCGGATTGCTTAAGGCAGATCAGGGAGTGTCAGCGGTAGAGAAGGCAATGGAAAGTGCGGGAACGATCGAGATGGCGTTTCTGGAAAAGGGTTTCGTGCCGATGTCCACGGTTATAAATCTTGCGCCGATGCTTGGATTCTTTGGAACATTGGTGGGTATGATTCAGGCATTTGATGCCATTGCTAAAGCGGGAGAAGTAGATCCCACTATTGTAGCCAGCGGAATAAATGTAGCCCTTATCACATCTGCGGCAGGACTGGCAGTTGCTATTCCGGTGCAGTTTTTCAATAATCTGTTTCTTGGCAATGTAGATGGCTTAGTCCTTGATATGCAAAGAGGTTCGGAGAAGGTTGTGGAAACCCTGATAGAGAATTAGCAGGGGGTGAGCGATGAATTTACGCAGGAAAAGAAAGAATCTGGGCGGCATTCCGACGACATCGACCTCGGATATTTCGTTCTTGATGCTTATTTTCTTCTTATCAACCACTACCTTTGATATCAAAAAGGGTCTTGGCTTGGTTTTGCCGCCGGCGAGTGAGCCGGGTCAGCAGAAAGCCAGGATCAAGGAAGAGAATCTTACCAAAGTACAGGTGAATAGAGATGGCATAGTGGCGGTTAATGGAGATGAAGTAGCATTAGATAACCTTGAGCGTCTTATCCGCAGCAAAGTGAAAGGCAATCCTGATATGGTAGTATCGCTGCAGACCGATAGAAGAAGTAATTATGAATACATGGTGAGAGTACTTGATCTTTTACAGGCTGCGGGAGCAGAAAAAATCTCGCTATCTACTAACTAAGAAGGAATTATGGCAAAAGTAAAACGTGGAACAAAACCGGAGACGCAGATACCAACGACATCGATGGGTGATATATCCTTTCTCTTGCTGCTATTCTTTATGGTGAGTACGGTATTTGTGAAGGAAAGGGGATTAGAAGTGGTATTGCCCAAGGCAAGGGGAATAGAAAAGATACCCCGCAAGAATGCATCCACTATCTATGTGAACCGTATGGGCACGATATCCATAGATGATTATGCCGTCGAGATACCACAGGTGAGCCTTGTCATGCGGCAGAAACTGGCAGAAAACATCAATATGATGACCTGTTTCAGGACAGATAAAGACACCAATTATGGCATCATGTCGGACATATTGAACCAGCTCAAGGAAGCAAACGCTCTGCGGGTGCAATTTGAAGCGAAATTATTGAGGTAATGATCATGGATAAACACTATCAAGACTGGAAAGACGTAGCCCACAGTTATTATGACAAAGCCTTCAGTTTAGCGATATTAATAGTGCTTTTTGCATTTCTGGTATCACCAGAGATAGAGATCAAGGCTTATCAGGCGGAGGTGAAAGCTACCGAAGCGATAGATATCCCGCCGGAGATCAGAGAACGGATAAAGCCGCCGGAGACGCAGATAAAGCCCCAGATTCAGATTGTGATAGACGATCAGCTATCATCAGACGATGATGATGAAGATATCATGGAGCTGGATACAATATCGAAGACAACTTTGGATCCTTACGAGGAGATGGTGCAGCAGGAAGGCTGGGGCAGCACGCCTAAGGGATTTACGTATTATGATGATCCGCCCAAGCAATTGAATGAAGCGCCGCTGCGTTACCCTCGTTTTGCCAAAGAAAACGGCATCCAGGGAACAGTAGTACTTGAGCTTGAGGTGCTAAAGGATGGTCAGATTGGAGTAATAGAAGTGAAGAAGTCTGTATTGCCGGGTCGGGACGGATTGGATGAAGCAGCGATAGAATATGCCCGCCAGTTGGAATTTGAGCCAGCCAAGTCAAATGGCAACCCTGTAGCTGTCTGGGTGACATTTCCTGTGGGCTTCTACCTTGAATAGTAAATTAATGGAGGAATAGATATATGAAATTACTGAAACCCAGGATAATATTAATTAGCCTCATATTGCTTTTTGCCTTTGGGACGCTGTATTCCAAAGCATTGGTAGAGCCGGAATCGGGCAGGAAGCTTGACCTTATCCGTTATCATAACGTGGGGAATATCTGGTTACGCATCAGTAACTATGGATTCTTTGGTTCCGGAGGCGATATTGTGCCCGAATGGCCCTCATTGGAATACCCGGGTGGCAGCGGTATAGATTATCTCTACCGCGGGGCACTCTGGTTCGGTGCCAAAAAAATTAGAAGAAACAGTATAGGTCAAAAGCTTTACTGGGTGCCAAACCCGGAAGATGAAAATGATGTAGTCACACAGAATGATCCGGATTGGACGCCTGGCTTGAGTCTTGTGCTCGATACGCTTGTAACCGTGGGTTTTGATGGCGATCTTGATTTAAAGGAATTTTTGCCGGCATATAATCCGCTGGAGACCTCGCCTTTGGGTCAGATGTATGATGATTATAATGGTCAGGACGTGGTGATGACAACTTCTATCCGCAGGCAGCGGCGAGGAGTGGATGATGATGGAGACGGCTTGATAGACGAAGACCCGGTGGGGATGGCATTCCCTTTGCGTGCTGCAGACGAATTGCCGGTGGCATTCTCAGGATATGGCGGGGAGTATATACATAATATTTCACATAACCATTTTGGACCCGTGGTCGAGAATGAAGAAATCTGGTTTCCGCTTGGATTTATGGATCTCTCTAAGGATCCCAGCGATGGGAATTTTTGTTTCACTCAGCCATTTGACGATGATGGGGACGGATTGATAGACGAAGATGGCTATCCGGTATCTGAGCAGGATTTCATTTGCTACTATTATGATTACAGTCCGTTTGGCACGCCTACGGAGCGAGACTGGGGTGGGAGCAAAGGTTCTTCCAGCCATTATCCGCTCAAGGTACGCGTGAGACAGATGAGCTATCAGTGGAGCTATGAACACATAAAAAACCTGGTATATGTGGAATTTAATGTCACTAATATGAATTTCTCATCTACGTATCATGATACATTATATGATTGTGCCATGGGAATCTATATGGATTCCGACGTAGGACCTCAGGCCTGGGACAATGTACACTCTGATGATGTGAGCTCCTATGTGGCAGGACCCGGCTACGAATTTGCCTATACCTATGATTTTGATGGAGATGGTGGTCTCACCACGGGATTAGTGGGTTCCAGAGTCTGTACACCAGATCCGGAAGTTTTGGAATTTGCCTGCTGGACCTGGGATGTGGGTGATGGACCTGATGACAGGAACCCGCGTAACCTGAATCCTACGGGTAGTACGGCAAATGAAAAATACTGGCTGCTCACCAATCGCAATCCTAATGAAGATAAATATACCTCGCTGCGAGATTTTCCTAATGCTCAGATTGCTACAGGCGGAATAGATACAAGATATCTCTTTGGTTTCTATGGAGCACAGCCGGGTTCTGCGGAGTATGACGAAACGAATGACGAGGGCATTTATCATAAACGCTGGAATCTGCCTCCGGGAAAGACGATGAAGATCGTGGTAGCAGTATTTCCGGGAGAAACCCGGCTTGACCTGATGCAAACCTCTATACATGCCAAGGATACATACGGGCAGGCACAGGATTTGATCACTGTAACCCAGCCAGATACATTTATACACTATATCCCGCCGGAGCCGCCGGAGATTCCTATGATGTTTGGCGAGCTTACGCCGGATGGCAATCAGATCAAAGTGTATTGGGATAACCGATCAGAAATAGATAATGTAGATACAAAGACCGTGAAACCGCAGCAGATCGGCTGGCAGGAGACGGATTCACTTTCTACATTAAACAGCCATATCAGCGTCTGGTACGATAACATAGATGATATTCAGAACTTGTGTCCGCCGGAATTTGCACCCTTTATCTGGGATGCGGATGCGGGAGAATATCTTAATGAGCCGGCAAATAGAAACGTCAATGCCTACGTGAACCCCTGGGTGGGCTACCGTTTGCGTCACGATTTTCAGGGTTATGCTTTGTGGGGACGCTCTGGCAGCGGTTCTCAGGAATTCTGGATGCAAAAAGGCAGATGGGATAAATTGGAAACCGATCAGGACCATGAGGACTATTTAGTTAATTATGATACTGATAAATTTATAGATTTCGGTGGATATCTGGGAATAGAAAAAGGATTACCTGATCCTCATCCTATAAGCGAAGAAGACCTTAATTATTATCATTTTGACGAGCAATACAGGCTGGTGCCCTATACGATAGATGATCTAAATGCCGGGATCACTATTTATGGCAAACCGCTTTATAACTGGGAGATGGATATAGAGACTGCCACACAATTAGCTGTGGGCTTGAGTCATTCTGATGAAGCACTATTATTTAAGCATCCTGAAGTGCCGGAAGCTGTATATCTGGAGCTTTATGATGACAGATTAATACCACTGGCGGAGCATCTGGGACAAAGCAATATAGATGATGAAGAAAAGATACAGCAATTGCGAGAAAACAGGCTTTCCCGCAGGTATTACGAAGAGACCATCAATAATCCGCCAAAGGGAATAGAATATTACGTAGCTGTGACATCCTGGGATAGAGGAATGCCCTCGCTGGATATACCGGTGCTGGAATCTGCCCGTGATGAAGATGCAAATATGAAGATATTTTTCCCGGGACCCACAGGCAGCAGCGAGATGGATAATATCTATGTAGTGCCCAATCCCTATATAGGCTTCAGTAAATTTGACGGGAAAAGAGATAAGGACGATAAAGGTGATAAGAGCAGGCGTCTTTGGTTTGTGAACCTGCCCCAGAAATGTACAATAAAGATATGGACTCTGGCAGGAGACCTGGTAGATGAATTTGAGCATAATGGTGATGAATATTATGAAGATATCATCTCTGTATCCAAAGCTGCTCAATCTGCCCAGGCTGCCGGAGGTATTCATGCCTGGGACCTCTTATCCAGACATAATCAGATAATTGCACCGGGTGTGTATCTCTTCTCTGTGATAGAAAAAGATTCCGGTGATAAAAAAGTCGGCAAGTTCGTTGTCATAAAGTAGGGGGTGAAACATGAAAAAGAAAATATTGATAATCACTTTAGTTATTTTGTTGCCGCTGTTGCTGTCTGCAGAGATATTTCCCAAGGTAGGCACGGCAGGAGTTCAATTCCTCAAACTGGGAGTAGATGCCCGGGCAATAGGAATGGGAGAAGCCTATACAGCGGTAACGGATGACATCTCTTCAGTTTACTGGAACCCCGCAGGACTATCATTAAAGGTGCAAAACCAGGTATTTTATTCACACACGGAATGGCTGGCGGGCATCATGCACGAATATTTTGCAGTTTCACGCTATTATGATATTGGCACGCTTGCCTTTAGTATTTCATTTTTGCACATGGATTATATGGAAGTGACTACGGAAGAGCAATTTGGGCCTACAGGCGAAACCTTTACCTGCTATGATCTGGCGGCCGGGCTCACTTATTCTTACAGGTTCACCGATAAATTTTCCTTTGGGCTCACTGCCAAGTATATCAGAGAAGAGCTTGATGAATATCCGGCTAATGGAGTTGCGGTAGATTTGGGTTCATTATATAATACCGGCTGGAAGAATATCACAATCGGCATGGCAATGCGTAATTTTGGACCGGATATGGAATTTAATATCGATGAAGACGGCGATGGTTTGTATGATGAAGATCCTTTTGATCTTCTGGATAATGATGGCGATGGCTTGATTGATGAAGACAGAGAAGAAATGCCCTTTAAACTGCCGATGAATTTCTCGCTGGGTATTTCCGGAGACCTCTATCGAGACGAAGCCTCCAGCCTGATAGCTTCTCTGCAATTGGATAGCTACGTTGACCGTCAGGAAACTTATAACCTTGGTGCCGAATACAAGATAGGGAAATTCAGTCTCAGATCGGGATACCAGTTCCGGTATGACGCTGCCGGATTTAATGCCGGAATGGGTTTTGTGATACCCACCAGGTCATTTATCGTGATGCTGGACTATTCTTATTCGGATTACGGTGATCTTACAGAATCTTTAATGGAAACCCCTCACCGCTTTACGGTGAAACTATTTTACTAAAATCTTAGGAGGATAATATGAAGAAAATTTTAACCTTATCTCTGCTGATGGTGCTCATTGTATCATTGTGTGCCGAGGTATTTCCAGTCAAAACCGAGAACGTCACGGCTGATTTCTCGATGAAGAGAGCACCTCAAAGACGTGCTCTGCGTGATGTGCCCGAATGGGATTGGCAAGTGCCGCCACAGGACCTTCTGATAAATTATGCCGATTATTTCCAGGCATATAATCAGACTCCTGTAGCAATTCAACCTGAAGAGAATGGTGGCGGTGTGTACATTATCTACCGCGTGAAAGACCAGGCAGGCGTCAGCGAAATAAGCTATACCTACGTTAATTCCGATGGCGTTGTTCAGGCATCTCAGGGTATCGGCACCGGCGGATACTATCCGGATGCAGAAGTTCACAAAGAAACCGGTAACGTGTTTGGTGCCTGGCACTGGGCAGTTACAGATGGTTCTGACACTATGGATTGTATTGCCATCTATGATCTTTATCATATCATTATGGGACATGGGCTTTGGAAAGACCCGCCCATCACAGTGCTTGATTCTGATCTGCAAAACGATCTTGACCCTACTGAAGATGACGAATTTATCTGGCCCCAGATAGCTATAGGCCCTTCTCCTGTCCCGGATATGCAGAGAATATACATAGTTGCCAGCAACCATGTAGTATCTGATGGTGTGGCAGGAAATCCCTCAGAAAATGTGATGATTATGTATGCCGATTTCAATGAAGATGATCTTTCGGCTCAAAGCAGCCTGGACTGGTCTTACAATTCTGTTCCCATGTTTGATAGCTGGAATGCAGAAGACCCCTACTGGTATCGTCCCTTCAAATCTTTCACGGTAATAGATAACCAATTGATATTTATGGGATTCAGGATTCCCGGAGATGAGGCTCCTGAGACTGGAGACGAATTGTTCTGCTTTATAAACGAAAATTACGGCGAAGGCGATGACTGGCTGGAATTTTATCAAAGTGCCCAGTATGAGCAGGTTAATCCTTCCTGGGAGCATAATGGCTATACCTGGCATCTTTATTCTGATCTTGGCAATTGGCCCGATGGACCCCCCATTGGTGAACCCTATGCCGTAGAGCAGGGCTTCATCCATACGGGACACTTCAATCTGGTTCGCTCTCATGATAATAATGCAGTCACCTGGGCAGGAGCTATGGGTGTCACCTTCGATAGCGGTGATGGACCCGGATATTATTATCCGCTCTGGTTCCAGATTTATCCCAAGACTTTCACTTTTAATCTGGTAACTCAGGAATTCAGCTTCACAGACGTTTATCCGCAGGGTGCAAATCCTAATGACGATATTCCGGTATCACCCTGGGACCTTGATGAAGATGGCTTAATCGATGAATTTGATGATACAAGCTTCCCAATCTGGCATGAAGACTGGCCCATATTCCATTACGATACAGAATCAGCTTTCCATTATAACCAGTATTTTCTGACTACTAATGACGAGAATGGCTGGATGGCTTACCTCTGGGTAGATGGCACAATGGCTACTGCCGCTAATGAAGGCTGGGAGGGCTACGAAAGCTGGGTTGCCAAACCCGAGATAGCGATAGCGGTTTCTAATGACTGGGGAATGACCTGGACAGATCCTATATTTATGAATGCAAATCCTGCCAGTGAAAATTATGTACCGGAACTGGAAGGTATGATCCCCTGCTTTGCCTACCCGGGTGATGTGATAGAAGACGATGGCGATGGCTATGGCATCTTCCACCTCTTCTTCCTGGATGATAATGATTACGGCTCAAATCACAGCCAGACTCATGGACTCAATAATGGCTCCACCTTTGAATATGCCGCTGTGAGAATATTCTTTGGCGAAGGACCAGGCGATACAGACACGGCAGAACTGGTGAGCGTGCCCCTTAAGGTAAAAAACTATCCTAATCCATTTAACCCCACTACTAATGTAATGTTTGAGATTCAAACAGCCGGTGAGGTTAATATTGATATCTATAACGTGAAAGGTCAGAAAATCCGTTCACTCGTAAGCGGAAATTATGATGCAGGCATTCATACAGTGACCTGGAATGGTACAAATGATAAGGGCAGTGAAGTTCCCTCAGGAATCTATTTCTATAAAACACAAAGCGGAAAATTCACTACCTCGAAAAAAATGATCTTAATGAAATAAGCTCTCTATAAACACAGTTAAGAAATAGGCAGCAGCCACCCTGACTGACACGGTCGGGGTGGTTTTTTTTTGTGATTGGTGATTGGTGATTGGGGATTGGGGATTGGGGATTGGTGATTGGTGATTGGTGA
>CAZRXY010000063.1:0-6563 GCA_964604155.1 uncultured Candidatus Cloacimonadota bacterium
GAAGATGTGAAGGTGTGAAGATGCGAAGATGTGAAGATGTGAAGATGCGAAGATGTGAAGATGTGAAGGTGGATTACTTCTGCCACAGAACCGAAATGAAATATTCCATTTTACATTTTCCATTTTCAATTTTACATTTGGACAACGTCAGTGGTTGGGAAAAAGAGAAGACTATGAACCGCCAACTACGAACAAGGTTCGACATGGCGGGCGGAAGGCACGAACAACACGAACAGAGAGAAGTGAGCAGATTCAATAATGCTTATTGATTGATAAAGACGAAACACTTCCGCATTGGGTGATAGCTGGGGAAAAATGAATTAAGTTTTATTATTCTTGGTCGACTATTTTGAAGAGCTAACGCACATCCGGGAGTTTCCTCGCGGATATGCGTTAGCTCTCCGCGATGGTGGCGGCAAATTGTTTACTTGATTATTATTTCCATTTTCGGATTAATTTTTGGGGTATGCAAGGATTTTCAAGTGAAAGTTGCCTAATGTGGGAATAAATTATAGTGTATTGCTTATTAAATGTCCTGAAGTGTAGAAATTATAATAGTATTTAATAAACATTGGGATGAAAGATGTGGAATAGGGAGTGGCGCTGTCTGTCGTTGCCAGTTATGGGAGATATAAGTGCAGCTTTTGCTTGACTTGGAAGTATAATCGCATTAGATTATGAGCATGATAGAAAAAGAAGAGAAGAAGAATTGGTTAATACAAGAAAGATATTAGTAATATTGATCGTGATATTATCTGCCTTTGTGTTGCAGGGGCAGGAGGGCTATGTTCTCACCAAGATCAGTTTTACCGGCAATAATACTATCAGTTCGGGTGATCTGAAAAAAAATCTATCACTTCAAGGCAGAAACCTTGTTGACAGGATATTGTTCTGGAAAGGGCAGCCTGTTTTTACAGAAGTCTATCTGGAAGAAGATATCAAGCAGATAATGGTGCAATATCAGAAAGCGGGTTTTTTGCATGTAGCGGTAGATGCTTACAGAGAGTCAGACGATAAGCGGAAGCAGGTTCGGGTAATTTATAAAATAACAGAGAATGATCCCGTGATAATAAGCGAAATTCTATATGAGGTTAAAGATGGTCTGGGAGTAGAAAGAAATGCAGTCCGTCAACTGATAGAAGGGAATACAAAGTTTTTCAGCACCGGGGTATTTAGTCGTTTCAGAGATGTAGATATCAGGAATACGTTGACTGAGATCAATAGGTTACTAATGGAAAACGGTTTTCCGGATCCTTCGAGTGAATATGCGATTGATCTGGAGGAGGATGAGCTGAAAGCGAGGGTCATTTTTACTGTAGATACTGGAGATTACTGCGATTTTGGAGAGACAATAGTAAACGGCAATGCCAAACTTTCTGAAGATATTATCAAGGCGGAGGTTACTTTTTGTCAGGGTGACATGTACCGTATGAGCCAGATTCAAAAGAGCCAGCGAACAATACAAAACCTGGGTATGTTTCAATTTGTCACCATCAAGTCTTTGCTTAATGAGATTTCTAATAGTAACATCCCCATAGAGATTCTGGTGAAGGAATTGCCCTATTGGTCAGTGAAGACGGGAATAGGGTATGGATTGGAGGACCGTTTCAGGTTGTCATTAAATGTCCAGAAGCTGGGATTTCTGGGAGGAGCTCGGCGGGCAGATTTTTTTGCCAAGCATTCTTATCTGGAGCCCTATCATGTAAGGCTTCAGATCACGCAGCCGTCTTTTTTGGGGAGTAGTGGCAGTTTGATAATTATGCCCTTTGTGCGGCGTGAGCATGAGCCGGCTTATGATTTGCAGCGTTATGGAATAAGCTTCACTATTCAGAAGAATCTTAGCATAAATACTCATGCATTTATCAGCTATAAATTTGAGAGAGACAATCTGGAGACGGAAATCACCGAGGATTATTATGATCTTAGCCAGCAATATTACAATAAGTCCAGTATTTCGGCAGGTGTAACGAGGGATAGATCGCAGCCTCAATTCACACCTGACAGTGGTTATCTGGTTTCCTTTCTGGGCACATTATCCGGTTTGAAGCTGAATAGTGAATATCACTATATACAGGGTTTGATAGATATCAGGAAATATGAGAAGCTGATAGAAGGTACGGTGTTAGCCGGCAGAATGAAAGCAGGAGCGATGAAACCAATCTGGGGCGATGAGATCACACCAATAGAAGAGCGTTTTTTTGCGGGTGGCAGTACATCTATACGTGGCTGGAAGCGGGGAGGTATAAGTCCTCAGAGTAGTGAAGGAATCCCGTTAGGAGGAGAGAGTTATCTGGAAATGTCGGCAGAAATACGCCAGCATATCTGGGACAGGTTCTATGGCGTGGTTTTTTTAGATTGTGGCAATGTGTGGAGCGGATATAATAATCATGATATAGCAGGTCTCAAATATTCCGCTGGTTCAGGCATCCGGGTAAAAACGCCAATAGGACCAATCCGGTTCGATGCTGCTCAGCCATTATGGAGCAGAAATAAGCAGATACATCTGTATATAAGCATAGGGCAGGCATTCTAATGAAAAGAGCAATAAAAATCCTGATGATATTTCTTTTGGTAGTAGCGTTAATTCTTTTAATCGTCCTGGCTTTCATGCAGTCGAGGTTGTTTAAGAATATATTGAGGGATTTTCTGGAGGAGAAGGCAAACGAGATGCTGAGTGGTGCAGAGCTAACAATTGGGCGAATTGAGGGCAATTTTATTGGTTCGGTGAAAATATTAGGGATAAAGCTTGAGCAGGATGGCAGTGATTTAATATTGCTTGATGAGATAAGCTTGCATTACTCGTTGCAGAGGATAATATATAAAAAAATCATAATTAGTAAGATTCTGATAGACAATATTGATATATTTCTTGCGCAGAATGCCGATCAGATATGGAATATTCAGACTTTGGTGCTGCCTGAACAAAATGAGCCTGAGGCAAGGGAACAAGCATCGGGGGGGATAGGCTGGCGGATAGAATTGCAGGATTTTATACTGCAGGATTCTGATATCTCAATTCGGATGTGGGAAGATAATCCTATGGTCCCGGCGGCAATCTCTGATCTCAATATCAGATTCGAGGGTTATTATTCAGATAGCGAAAGCCATTTCAAGCTGAAGAGTTTTAGTTTTTCCAGTGACGACCCTTATTTTGAATTAGTCAATATCAGTTTTGCTGCAGTGATGAGAGGCAATGATTTCTATCTGGATGCCATGGAATTAGAAACTTGCGGAAGCAAGATATCCTCAGATGGAAAGATAAACATAGTAACCAGAGAGATTGAGTATTTTAATCTTAGCATGTATCCTTTGAGACTCAGGGAATTTATGGCTTTTATCCCTGAAGGTCTGGTCAAGACTTTACCAGATATATATCTTGATATGGAATTACAGAGTCAGAGATTGCAAATTGGGGTTAATATCGAGCAGGGGGGGCAAAAATTTGAGCTGACAGCGAGAGCAGATTCCATTTTCAGTGAGCCTTTATATGAAGTAGATCTGGCGATATCTCATTTTGATATAAATGATTGGCTGGAAATTGAGCAGCCGGATATGGATATCAATTTGAATTTGGGTTTAGATGGCAGGGGAATAGATATTGAAACTGCTGAATTAGCGGTTACTTTGGATCTACTGCCCAGCTTTGCGGGGGGGAGAACGCTGCCATACATGACTTTAGAAGTGGGAAAAAGAGGCAACTCCGCAGAATTTTACAGCAGTATTATCGGTGAATTTGGCAATGTGAAACTAGATGGCAGGGCAATAGATATTTTTGATGAGGTGAGCTATAGATTGAATGGCACATTAATAAATATTGATCTTGCTCCGCTTGCTCTGAACGATTCTCTTTACACCAATCTTAATCTGGGTTTTGTTTTGGAAGGCAGTGGATTAGATACAGAGACACTAACGGCGGATTTCCGGCTTACGAGTAAGCCTTCCAGCATAATGGCATATGAACTGAAACTGTTTGAGGCAGATCTTCATTATGACAGTCAGGACTATATTATCAAAGATATCTCGCTGCAAAGCAATTTGATTAGGCTGAAACTGAGAGGCAGAGGCAATATAGAAGACAGATATAACACACTGGATTTTATTTTGCAAGCCGGGGAACCGGCATACATCAAAGAATTGCTTGTGGCAGATAGATTTCAATTGCAGGGTGAGATATCAGGCACGATATCCACTTTGGCAGAGAACATAGAAGCCCGGGCGTTGATAAATTTTTCTGATCTTGAATACAACGAAATCTCTTTGCAGAAAATGACGGGCTATCTTGATTTCACAAGTGAAGATGGCGATATTACGGTGGATTTGAGGCTTGGTCTATCTCAATTTATCAGCGGTGAATATACTATAAATTCAATAAACCTGCATTCGTATGGAAATGCGGATAAGATAGATAATGTCCTGGATCTTAGAGCGGGAGATGCCGGCATGCATTTCTGGGCTGCAGTGCTGCCGGATTCTGTAGTGATTATAGAGCTTAATGATCTTCAATTGGCGTATGGTTCGCTGGTGATGCATACCCCACACGCTGATGCCAGGCTTTTGCTTGGTAGAGATAGCTATATCATCCGGGATTTTGAATTGGAAGGTGGCAGCGGCGTGATGAAGCTAGACGGTGTTATCTCGCCTGAGGACAGCAGCGATGTTTTGCTCACAATTTTGGGATTGCAATTGGATACGCTCAATGATTTTGGTTTAATAGATGGAGATATTCGAGGGGAACTGGATTTTTCTACCAGTTTCCGAGGCAGCCTAATTCAGCCAATTCTGCAGGCAGAGCTTAATTTGCGTGATGCCGGCTGGAATGATGTAGAGCTGGGTGAATTGGATTTTTCTCTTAATCTGGCAAAGAATTATCTTTCTTCAATCTTTCACTTAGACCGTGGTGATGAACTTCTGATAGCAGGTTCGGCAAAATTTCCCGTGTATCTTGATAGCAGGCAAAACCAGGAAATGATCCCTTACAATGAGCAGATAGAAGCAGAGATATCTCTGAACAATCTGGATATCAGCATCCTGCAGCCTTTTTTGGCTCAGGTAAATAAACTGGCAGGGACATTAAATGCTAATTTAAGTATCTCAAATACAATAGCAGAACCACAGATTGAGGGGAGTTTAAAATTTGAACGGGGAAAATTTGCCATGTCTTCCTGGGGAATTGATTATCCTGAGTTAAGGATAAATTCTACGTTTTCCAATGAAAATATTGCTATAGAGGAAATATATCTGAGAGGTGGAGATGGGTCATTGACGCTATCAGGAGCGATAGAACTGAGAAGCCCGATACAGGAGGGCATAAACAGCGTAGATTTGAGGATTTTTGCAGATAAATTTTCTGCCCTTAACAGCCGTGATCTCTATTTATTAATGAATTCTGATATCAGGTTGTATGGCACGCAGGAAAAACCTCAGTACAGCGGAAACATAGAAATCGCCAGAGCTATTATCAATATTGACAAATTCAAGGGGGGAGTTCAATCTGAAATAGATATAAATTCTCCGCTTTTGGTTCAGTCACGCTTGCAGAATGATCCATCATTGCCAAAACCGGATGAAAAGAAGGAGAGTCCTCAGATTGATATCATCAGAAATCTGCAGGGAAAACTAGATTTCACAATTCCGCGTAATACCTGGATACGCAGCAAAGATATGAATATAGAGATAGCGGGAGACCTTCAGATTATCAAAGACAGCAAAGATTTTAAGATTTTTGGCAACGTGCGGACTTTGCGAGGGAAATATGAGGTTTACGGGAAGAAATTTGATATGCAGGCAGGCACTGTGGTTTTTAGTGGTGAGGCAATATCTAATCCGTTTCTCGATTTGAAAATCAGGCATATATTTCGTGACATGAACCGCGAAAAGAGGCAGCTCGATCTGGCAATTTCGGGTCAGGCAATGAGTCCGCAAGTGAATTTTTTCCTTGATGATGAGCAGATTTCTGATCTTGATGCCATTTCTTATCTGCTTTTTGGCAGAAGCAGCAATGAGATCAGTAATAATGAGAAATCGCAGGTATCACAGCAATCTAATTCTGGATTGGCTATGAGTATGCTTTCTAATCAGATTGGTTCGCAGATAGCAAATCAGATCAGCAAGAAATTAAATCTTGATGTGATAGAATTTTCCGGTGGAGAGAACTGGAAACAGGCTTCGATAACGGTGGGTAAATATATCACAAACGACCTGTTTGTCAATTACAAGAAAGAATTTTCATTGAGCCAGTCCCGTGAAATAGTGCCCGATGAAGTATCACTGGAATATGAAATAAGCAGATATTTTTCTGTACAGGCAAAGCGTGGAGACGAGAAAACTACCGGCGTAGATTTATATTGGAAATTTAAATTGAAATAAGCAAAGGGGGTATCATGAATACCAAAAGCATTATTATTATTATCCTGATCGCCGTTTTCCTGATAGTGTTATTACAAAACACACAGGTAGTAGAGCTTAGATTACTCTTCTGGAAAATCACAATGTCACGGGTGATATTATTTCCACTCACTTTACTTATAGGCTTCGTTATAGGCTATATCACAGCAAAACTGGGG
>CAZRXY010000064.1:0-2303 GCA_964604155.1 uncultured Candidatus Cloacimonadota bacterium
CAATCTAAGTTACCTTGCGAATGGTCTTTAGACCTTCGCAATGGTGACGACTAATTGTTTACTTGATCATTATTTCCACTTTTCGAATTAATTTCGGGGCATGCCAGTAAAAGAGAAATATCTTGCTAAATATTTCCCTCTATTTATGCTGCACCGGAATTGATTGTTATAATGAGGTGATATGAAAGGAATAGTACTATTATCAGGTGGAATGGATAGTCTGGTAACGGCGGCAATTGCCGGCAGAGAATGCAGTGAACTTTACTTTCTGCATGTGAATTATGGTCAGAAGACTCAAAAAAAAGAACTGGAATGCTTCAATAAACTTGTTGCTCATTATCAACCTTGTGACGTCTTGATTACTTCTCTGGATCATCTTAGCAAAATTGGCGGTTCCAGTCTAACTTCTACTTCGATAAACATTTCCGATTATGATGGCGGCAGCGGAGTGCCCTCCAGTTACGTGCCTTTCCGTAATGCTCATCTCCTGGCAATTGCGGTATCCTGGGCAGAGGTACTAAAGGCAAAGAGGATATATATTGGGGCAGTGGAGGAAGACAGTTCCGGCTATCCCGATTGCCGGGCAGATTTCTATTCTGCCTTTCAGGAAGCTGTGAATCTGGGCACAAGGGATGACACAGATATCCGGATAGTAACGCCAGTGATCCACCTCAGCAAAGCAGAGATCATTATAACAGGGATGAAGCTGAACGCACCATTTGAGTATTCCTGGAGCTGCTACCGGAATAATGAGGTAGCCTGCGGCACCTGCGATAGCTGCGTTCTGCGTCTGCGTGCCTTTGAAAATGCCGGCTTTACCGATCCCTTGCCTTATCTAAATAATTCAGATGAAAAGTATTAATATCATAGGCGCAGGTCTGGCTGGCTCAGAAGCAGCTTTGCAATTTGCAGATGCCGGATGGCTGGTGCACCTTTATGAAATGCGTCCGCAAAAAATGACTCCCGCCCATGAAACTGCCTATTTTGCAGAACTTGTGTGCTCAAATTCGCTGAAATCACTATTGATTACTACCGCTTCCGGTTTACTAAAAGAAGAGATGAAAATTCTGGGCTGCAAGTTACTTTCTTTGGCAGAAGATTGTGCTGTGCCTGCCGGTAATGCTTTGGCAATTGACCGCAACCGGTTCGCAAAATTGACTACAGAAAAAATAACCAACCATAAAAATATAACAACGCATCAGGAAGAAGTGACTCATCTGCCGGATACATTGACCATTGCCGCTACGGGACCACTCACGTCTGATGGCTTTTTACTGGCTCTATCACAATATCTCACAGAAGAGCATCTCTTCTTTTTTGATGCAATTGCACCCATAATATCTGCAGAAAGTCTGGATAACAAAGTTGTTTATAGTAAAACGCGTTATGATAAGGGCGAAGCAGACTATTTGAATTGCCCCTTCAACCAAAAAGAATATCAGGATTTCGTAGATGCTCTTAATCAGGCAGAAAAGCATGAAGCCCATGAATTTGAAAATGATTTTTTTGCTGCCTCAGAATTCAGGTTCTATGAAAACTGCACCCCGATTGAAGAACTGGCAAGGCGGGGGAAAGATACTCTAAAATTTGGAGTGATGCGACCTGTAGGGCTGGAAACACCTGATGGCAATAGACCCTATGCGGTATTGCAATTGCGGACAGAGAATGCCAATCGTACCGCATATAATCTGGTAGGCTGCCAAACCATGCTCCGCTACTCTGAGCAAAAACGCATCTTTCGAATGATCCCGGGTCTAAAGAAGGCAGAATTCCTCCGCTACGGCTCTATCCACAGGAATACTTATATAAATTCGCCACTCCTTTTGAACAACCACCTTAATCTAAAAGAATTGCCGCATATCCATTTTGCCGGTCAGATCACCGGTTTAGAGGGATATGTGGAATCCATTTTCGGCGGACTTTTAAGCTTTTTGATCATCCATAAAAACTATGAGAGCCTGCCGGAGAATACAATATCAGGTCAGTTATGGCGGCACCTGCAGACACCCGTCAAAAATTTTCAGCCGCTTAATGCCAATTTTGGAATACTGCCGCCTTTACCTGCAAAGATCAAAGATAAAATGCTCAAAAAACTTGCCTGCGGCAAGCGTTCTCTCTCTGACCTCGAGCAGCATATCTCGGCTCAGGAAACCTGATCATCAGTAATTCAACGTACTGTCTTCAGGATGCATCTCCTTCCTTTTCCCCAGTTTTGCTGTGATATAGCCTATAACGAAGCCTATAAGTAAAGTGAGTGGAAATAATATCACCCGTGACATTGTGATTTTCCAGAAGAGTAATCT
>CAZRXY010000065.1:0-6579 GCA_964604155.1 uncultured Candidatus Cloacimonadota bacterium
ACCCATCACGCATCACGCATCACGCATCACGCATCACGCATCACGCATCACGCATCACCCATCACGCATCACGCATCACGCATCACGCATCACCCATTACCCATTACCCATTACCCATCACCCATCACGCATTACGCATCACCCATTACCCATTACTCATCACTCATTACCCATCACCAATCACCAATCACCAATCACCAATCACAAATCACTGCTACGAAGTAGCCCCATTGCAGTGAAAAATGCTTGACATGAGTGGTGCTCATAAAAAAAAGGTGAGTGGTGCTCATTTAGAAGGTGGGAAGTGATAAGGGAGAAAGAGATGCCAAAGATCATAGAGAATATCCGTGAGCGGATAGTTGAGAAGGCTTTCGGTTTATTTATAATGGAGGGTTATGATGGCGTGAACACGGCGCGCATAGCGGAGGAATGCCATATAGGAGCGGGGACGTTATTCAATTATTTTCCTACCAAATGGGAATTATTATTAGAGGTATTAGAAGAAGTTCGCAAGCGTGGCACGGAGAATTTTATAGAGATGATGCTGGAGGTGGATGAGGAAGAAGAGCGAGTTCACCGCATGGTTTCGGGGATGTATTTTTTCATTGACAGATTGGGTAAATTAGATAGAGAGTTCTTTCTGTATTTATTATCACAAAGTGAAGAATCGCTTGAAAAGCTGAAGTGCCATGATCAAGAAGAGGAAGCTGTAATGATAAATGCCATGCGAGAAAGTTTTAGCAGTTTGCAAGAGATTAGAGATGAAGAGATGTGTTTGATAATGAAGATGATTCGGTCAATCGTGATAGCCAGTTTCACAAGGGATACGGATAAGCAGGATGAATCAAAGCGATTTGCCAGTAGGGTGATAATATCCATAATAAATAATATAGAAGAGATCAGCAGAAATAAGCAGGAGGATAGATGTTAAGATTACGAAATCTATTGATATTGATGGTGATAATGGTTTTTTTGCGGGGTTATTCTCAAAATCCGCGGGTGATAGAATTAAGCTGGGAAGAGTTATCCGGCTTGGCATTAGAAGAGAATCTAAGTCTTAAGATGAGTTTACTTGATGAAGCGCATCAGAATTTAGAAGTCAAGCGAGCCTGGGGCGGTTTTTTACCTTCCTTAGATTATCAGTGGGCATGGAGTGAAGATGAGCTTAATAAAATAACCATGCCTTTTGACAATGTATTTATCCACAATTTATCATTAAGCTATCCCTTATTCACAGGAGGAGCTCGCTATGCAAATTTGCGGATGCAGCAGCATCTTAGGAAATCTCTTTCCGAGGAATTGCGTGGTACAAAAGATGCGGTAGTGATGCAGAGTTTGCAGGCATATTACGGAGTGATACTGTCATCGAAGCTGGTGGATGTTTATGCAGAGGCGAGGTTTCTGGCAGAAGCCAATTTAGAGATGGTAGAGAGCCAGAAAGGTTCTGGGACAGTCACAGATTTGGCATTAATGCAGGCAAGGACGAGATATTTTGAGATTTTACCGCAATTGGAGAAAGCCAAAAATGACCGCAAGCTGGCATTCCGGCAATTAAAGCTGCTATTAAATATTGCTGAGTGTGACAGTCTTTACATCTCAGATGAGCTTGAGTTGCGTGATTTTTTGGGTGGATATAAGAATTTAAATCTGGAAGAATTTGGGAAATTAGCCGAGACGAACAGTTTTGAAGTTCATCAGATATACAGCCAGAGAAAGGCGATAGAGCAGCAGAGGCTGATGGCGGCATCGCAGTATTTGCCTCAGGTGGTATTCACAGCCGGTGCAAGTCATTATGCTTATTCAGATGAGTGGTGGCTCAAGGGCGAAGAATTTGAGCGTTATAATTCACTGGGAATGGCAATACAATTACCGTTATTCAGAGGTGGCAGCAGATATATAGATTACAAGGAAGCGGGAATTGCTCAGCGAAAGATGCAGTTTTTGGAGGAGCTTACGCATGACAGGGTGAGATTAGAAGCGGAGCAGGCATATTATAGTTATCAGGAAACAAAATCAAATTTAAAGAGTTATCGGGAGGCTTTGTCAACGGCAGCAGAGAGTTTGCGATTGGCGAACCTGTATTACGAAGAGAACCTGATCACGCAGACGGAAGTATTAGGTGCTCAATTAGCCTACACACAGAATAAAGCTGCTCAGGCGAGCGGGATATATGATTATAATATCAGCCAGTTAAATCTGCTTAGGGCAATTGGCGATATGCAAAGCATCTGGGAAAAATAAGGAGATACCAAAATGAAAAAAATAATAAAACTGATTTTGTCGATATTAGTATTGGTGATAGTGGCAGGTTGTGATCAGGATAAGAAGGATGATGAACAGGTAATAGTGCCTGTAATGGTCTATGAAACGCAGCCGGAGATGATCTGGAGTTATCTGAAATTGACGGGAAGTCTGGAAGCTGGTATAGATATAGAGCTTCATGCCATGAGCACTGAAAGGATAAAAAAAATCCATGTCCAGAAGGGTGACCAGGTGACAGCTGGAAATTTGCTGCTTGAGCAGGAGAGTGGTTTAGCAGAGCAGAGCGTGCGAGTGGCATTAGCGGGTTTAAATACTGCCAGAGCGAGCAATGAGCTGGTGCAGAAGGAATATAATCGTATGCAGAAATTATATTTGGAGAAGGCGGTAAGTGAACAGCAATTAGATCAGGTGACCATGCAGAAGCAGACTGCTGAGGCTGGTTTAGATTTAGCAGAGGCGCAATTGGAGCAAGCCAGGCAGCATTTAAACTACACAAAAATATTTGCCCCATTCGATGGTGAAATTGCCATGATCAATAGCAGGCAGGGCGAGATGATATCAGCAGGAATGCCTGTTTTCCGGCTTGTGAGTAATAGCGATATGAGATCACGATTACAGGCAAGCGAGGCAGACATGAAGTATATAGATCAGGGACAGAGAGTCTTGGCAAAATTTCCCAGTCTGGGTGATGAGGAATATTCCGGCAAAGTGATCAATATAGATAGTGCGATAAATCCCAGGACAAGAGCATTAGAAGTGGAAGTATTTATATCTAATAAAACGGAAGAGCTGCGTTCGGGAATGTTTGGTGAATTTCATTTTGTAATCGAACAGAGAGAAGAAGTAGTAGTGCTATCGGATGCGGCGGTTATGACGAGAACCAAATTGCGGATAGATAGAAGTGGCAGGCAGATAGCGGATAAAGAATACTATGTATTTGTGTTAAATGGAGAGATAGCTGAAATGCGGCAGGTAGAGACAGGAGTGCATTCACAGGGACGTCTGGAGACAACAAAGGGATTAGAAATTGGTGATAAGATAATAGTAGTGGGCCAGAACATTGTCAAAGATGGAGATATGGTCAGGGTATTAAATTAGGACTGGAGAGATAATGAAACTAATAGAATTTTCAATAAAGCGGGTAGTATTAATATCCATGGTCTATATATTGATAGTTGGTTTTGGCAGTTTTGCCTTAACGCAATTGAAATTAGATTTGTATCCGGATATAGATTTTCCTATAGTGGCAGTGATAACCACATATTCCGGTGCTGGGCCCGAAGACATGGAGAATCTGGTAACTCGTTTATTAGAAGAGAGCGTGATATCTACCCAGAACGTGAAAAATGTAACTTCACGTTCATCGGAAGGAGCTTCGATAATAATAATGGAATTCAATTGGGGAACAGATATGGATCAGGCAGATATCGATGTCCGCAACAGCATAGATTTCGTGCGGGATTATCTACCTTCCGATGCTTCTGATCCTCTGGTTTTCAAATTTGATCCTTCAATGATGCCGATAATGTTTATATCACTTACAAATGAGTCTATGGGTTTGGCAGAATTGCGTAATCTTTCATTAGACCGGATAGAATCGCTTCTTGAGCGGGTAGATGGCGTGGCGGCGGTGAGCACTTTGGGAGGACTTGAGCGTCAGATAAACGTGAATCTTGATCCGGTATTGATGTCTTCTTATAATATAAGTGCCCAGCAGGTGATGGGCGCTATAGCATCACAATCCGGCTTAATGCCTGCGGGAAACATAGAAACATCGACTAAAACTTATAATATCCGGGTATATTCGGAATACCGGGATATTGAGCAGATAAAGAATGTATTAGTGGGGAGCAGCGGGGGCAAATCGATAAGCGTAAAAGATATAGCAAGTGTAGAGGATGATTTTAAGGAATTAAAAAGCAATGTGCGAGTAAATGGTTTGCAGGGCGTTACACTGATCATACAGAAGCAGAGTGATGCGAACACGGTACAGGCTTGTAATGGCGTAGATAAAGAGCTGGAAAGTATCAAGAACATCCTGCCGCAGGGGACCCAATTTGGGGTATTATTTGATCAGAGTGAATTTATCCAGAAATCGGTAAATAATTTATCGACAACAGCCTTGCTGGCTTTTTTGATTTGTTGTGTGGTGATTTATGTTTTTTTGCGAAATGTTCGGGGCAGCGTGATCATGGCTATCTCGATGCCGGTTTCCGTGATTTTCACATTTGCCGTGCTATTTGTGAATGGACTTACTTTGAATATAATCTCCATGTCCGGTTTGGCATTGGCAATTGGTATGCTGGTAGATAATTCTGTGGTGGTATTAGAAAACATTTATCGTCACCGCGAGGAAGGATATACAAAAAAAGAATCCGCTTCTTTAGGAGCAGCCGAAGTAAGTAATGCCATTATTGCTTCTACTATCACCACGATTTGCGTATTTTTGCCGGTACTTTTTGTGCCGGGTATCACGGGTCAGATTTTTGGAGATATGGTGATAACGATAACCTGTTCGCTGGCGGTTTCGCTGGTAGTGGCTCTTACATTAGTACCTATGCTATCTTCGAGATTGATAAGAACGCAGGCGGAGCAGGAAGCCAGGCGACAGGGTAGATTTGTGCAGTCACTAAACAGTTTTTTTATCTGGCTGGATAAGAGTTATGCCCGGGTTCTAAACTGGTCAATTAATAATAAACGGCGTGTTCTTGCCTTGGTATTTGTAATATTTCTGGGATCACTGGCTTTGATCCCGGTGATTGGAGGTGAATTTATGCCGGAAACAGATCAGGGATACATCCAGCTTTATATAGAGGGAAGGATGGGAATGCCCTATTCGGAACTGGAAAAATTAGCCTTAGAAGTTGAGGATGCAATTCGTAAATCATCTCCTGAGATAGAATCTTTATACTTAAGGTATGGTGCGCAGGAAGGATTGATGGCTTGGGATTCATCAGCAAATAATATGGAATGCAATATAAAGCTTGCAGAAGCGGGTTCCAGGAAGAGTACGCAGAAAGAGATAGAAAATGCACTAAGAGAGAGCCTTGATAATATCCCGGGGATTCAGTATCAGATATCGCAGGGCAATATGATGGGCGATGAAAAGGCGATAGAAGTAAAATTGCTTGGTAACGATCTGAATAAGGGTGAAGAGATAGCAAGTCAGATATACGAGAAGATGAAAAAAGTTAAAGGCTTCGTAGATATAGAAAAGAGTATAAAGGAGCAGGTACCCCAATTAGAGGTTAATCTTAATCAGGATATAATGAATGAATTTGGATTGTCTTCTATTGAGGTAGCGAGGATAATATCGTATTCCGTCCAGGGAGCAATTGCCCAGCAGTATCGTGAAGAAGGTGAGGAATATAATATCTTCGTGCAGTTTGATAAAAGGTATCGCAATGATAGAGAAGCCCTGGGTCAATTAATGATCCCAACGCCTCCAGGAGTGAATATAGCATTACGTCAGATTGGCACGATAGAGGAAACCATTGCCGCCCCGGCGATCAATCGCGAAAACCAGGAACGCTTAGTGAGCGTGAGCTGCAATCTGAGCCGCAAGGTAGATTTGAATAAGGCAAAGCGATATATAAACGAGATACTCGATGAAACGCCGATCCCTTCAGAATTTACCATCATAATCGGCGGACAGGCAGAAGACCAGCAGGAATCAAATTTCTGGTTAATGATTGCTTTTATTGTAGCTATAGTCCTGGTATATATGGTAATGGCATCTCAATTTGAATCTCTGGTTGATCCCTTTATAATCTTCTTTACTATCCCGCTTTCATTGATAGGCGTTATGCTCATGCTTTTTCTCACCGGCACTAAGATAAGCATTATGTCTATGGTGGGAGTGGTTATGCTGGTAGGCATTGCCGTCAATAATGGAATAGTACTGGTGGATTATATAAATCAGTTACGGGAGCGGGGATTAGAAGTATATGATGCAGTAAGAAAAGCGGGAGCAGCCAGAATGCGTCCCGTATTGATGACAGCTTTCACGACGATCTTCGGTATGACGCCGCTGGCATTGGGGGTAGGTTCTGGTTCTGAACTTTGGGCTCCTCTGGCTCGTTCTGTGATCGGAGGCTTATTATCTACCACAATCCTTACATTAGTGGTTATCCCTGTTATTTATATCGTAGTGGAATATATAGGCAGTGCTAGAACACGCAGGAGGATTGAGGGGTGATTGGTGATTGGTGATTGGTGATTGGGGAGAAGTGAGAAGTGAGAAGTGAGAAGTGAGAAGGGGAGGAAGATGGGAAGATGGGAAATTGAAGATGGTGATTGGTGATTGGTGATTGGTGA
>CAZRXY010000066.1:0-6904 GCA_964604155.1 uncultured Candidatus Cloacimonadota bacterium
CATTCACCAATCACCAATCACCATTCACCAATCACCACTCACCACTCACCACTCACCACTCACCAATCACCAATCACCACTCACCAATCACCACTTCGCAAATAGTTATGTCCCTCACTGACAGTATTGATATTTCCTGCCGCTTGTTTTTGTACTATGTATAACAAAACTACTGGAATGTTCTCTCCTGCGGGTCACCCCCTGCTATCTAATAATCTTCCACTCGCTGAATTGCTCGTCAATCACCATGATCTCTCCCCCCATTTCTCTCGCCGCCTGCTTCTGCCCCATACCGTCTAAGGTGTATCCTTCACTATTGAATGTATTACTGGCAAAAACCGCCATCTCGTCCTCTGCCAGATTCACTTGCTGTCTGATGTCCTGCCAGGTTAATAGCCCCGTTACCGTCACAGTTTCACCAAAATATGTATTTTCCACCCGCTGCAATTTCACTTTCCCAGGGAGCTTTAAATTGATCTCGGTGACAATCTCTTCCAGATAAGCGGCAGCAAGTTCACCACCGATAAATATCAGTTTTTTGCCGATCTTTTTTATATCTGCCAAAAAATCTGCCTTCACCTCTGCCCAATTATTAAAAAGCATCCTCAGCATTCCTATCCCGTTCTCCAGTTGTTCATAATCTTCATAATATTCATCAGAAGGAATTGCTATCTGCGCCTTTATGTATATCTCGTCTGAGCACCAGGTACGTCGATATTTTGCCGCCGCTTCTATTATGTTTCGTGCCTCATCCGCAGTCACTGTCCTCAGCTCGGTCAAATCACTACGATACCTTGTGAGCCCTACCGGTACTATGCCAATGCTCAGGCAATTTTTACCTAAGCCGTCTAAATCTTTCAGAGTCTTCTCTAATTCCCTGCCATCATTGTATCTCGGCACTACCACTATCTGTGTGTGAAAAGAAATATTATGCTCACTCAGATACTCCAGTTTTTCCAGCAGATTAAATCTATGCTTATACCGCAGCATCTGCCTGTGCAATTCCATATTTGTCGTGTGGACTGAGATATACAGCGGTGATAAATATTGTTGGGTGATCTTTCTGAAATCTTGCTCACTGAGATTAGTCAAGGTGATAAAATTGCCATAGTAAAAAGAAAAACACACATCGTCATCCTTGATGTATAAAGATTGCCGCAATGTATCAGGCATCTGGTCTATAAAGCAAAATATACAATTATTCACGCACGACCGGCACTCATGCTCCTCCGCTATTATCCCAAGTGGCTTAGACCAGTTATCTCTGATTTCAAAAATCGCCCTGCTGCCATTCAATCGCTCTATCTCAAGCTGTATCTCGCCATCTGCACCATAAAACTGCAAATCCAAAAAATCCCTGACCCTTTTGCCATTGATAGACAGCAGTCGCTCACTTGGCAATATTCCTAATTCTGCTGCCCTGCTGCCAGGCTCTATCTCTTTTATCCTCAAAGACATCTTAACTAAGTGGGTCGCTTTTGCTCGGTCGCCATCAAAGCTGAGAGCACTTTTAACGAATCAAATTGCTTTAATACTATATTCAGGGTAGAGGTTATGGGTACCGCCAGAACCATCCCTATCGGTCCCCAAACCCAGTACCAGAAAATCAATGAGATCAGGATCACCAGTGGAGATATCTTCAACCTTGAACCCATAAATCGGGGCTCGATTATGTTTCCCATAATCGCTTGCGTGCCTATTAGTAATGAAGATACAAGCACTAATCTCCAACCAAAACCGTATTGGAAAAAGCAGATCATTATCGGGAATGTTGTTGCTACTATCGAACCAAAATTGGGTATGTAATTTAAAATAAAGATCAGTAACCCGGATATTATGGCAAAATCTACCTGGAATATACTCATCCATAATATCGATATCGCCCCCGTTAATACACTTATTATCGTCTTATTTAATATATAATTCTTCACGGAATTTTCTATGTCCTTCAGAGTATCTCGATTACGCTTGATGTCCTGCTCAGATAACACGCTTTTTAATCTGTCATCTATGCTGCCCCGCTCCGCCAGTAAAAATAAAAGGAAGATTGTTGTTAATAATAGCTTCATAACAAAATCAAAAAATGTCCCCATCGATCCTGATATCACTTTCGATAAAGATAACCTGTCAAATATCTGAACCCAGTTCACCCGGTTATTCAAGTATGATCTCACCTGCTCCATCGGTATCTCGAACTGGACTATTGCCGATTGCACTATTAATTGTATCTTCTCTTCATACCGGGGAAATTCTTTGATAAAAGAATTGGCACTGGCAAAGACTATTGAACCTAAGCCAAAAAATACACCCAGAACAAAAACCAGTACTATTATATTGATCACCCACATCGGCACCTTGTGCCTCCCCAAAACCCGATATACAGGTAAGAATAAAAATTGCAAAAATAAGGCAAATGATAAGGGAATGAATATCCCCTTTAATACCCGCAGTATATAGATTACTATCGCTAATACCATTATACCCAAAGATATATTTATTATCCTGCTATTATTCACTGTACCTGCTTCCTTCATTTATTTGCCAGCAATAATATATTAATATCCTCAGACCGTCAAGCATTTCAAGTTTTCTGCCACCTCAGTCCGTTTATTTTTTTTTCTCCCCCCCTCTATTCTCTTCACCGTTAACCATTCACCGTGATCTATGGCTATGCACAAAAAAAATATTCGGGGGTATGCCAGAGCCTAATGAGCAGGCTTGACAGGATTGAGATTAGAATAGAAAATAGAAGAAAATTAAGAGTGATTGATTAATGAAACCTAATAAAATAGATGCGGATTTACGTCCAGAATACAGGTTTCTATCCGAGCCCATTATGTCCATTATGTCCATTATGTCCATAAAGTCCATAAAATATTATCCGACACCATAGAACCCCACGCTCAAATGGTGACGACTAATTGTTTACTTGATCATTATGTCCACTTTTCGAATTAATTCCAGGGGTATGCCAGGAAAGAAAAAAAAGATTGACATCCTGAACACCTTTTGAATTTTTAATAATATATTCGAAATTCGGGAGGTTGTGTGGCTGAACAACGGGAAAAGATCCTGGCTGCCGCCAAAAAGCTCATTGGTCATTTCGGTGTCAGAAAGACCAGTATAGAGGATATAGCCGAGGAAGCAGGCATGTCCAAGGCAAATCTCTATTACTATTTCAGTGGTAAAGAAGATATCTGTATGGAAGTGATAAACATAGAGAGTCGTAAGCTGCAGGAACAGATACGTAAAAAGTCTTTGGAAGCAGATAGCGTCGAAGCACGGATAATAATGTATATCCATCACAGACTTCAATATTTCTATGAGCTCAAAAACAAGTATAAATTTCTCTTTAAGGAATTTTATAGTCACAAAAAGGGTATCAGCCGTGTTCGCATGAATTTTTATGAATTTGAAGGAGAAACAATAGATAATATCATCCAGGGCTCATTGAGCAATAGAGAGGTCTTCATCTCTCTTTTAAAAACATTGATCATAGGCTATGAATTGCGGATCTTGATGGGCGAGCCCTTTGACGAATTGTCTCAGAGTATGCCCGCTGAAATAAAATTGATCAGTATCAACCTTGTGGAAGAACACAAACCAGGAGGCATAAAATGTTAAAAAGCAATGGATTTATGATAGGAGATTTGGAGATAGCACTCCCCATAGTCCAGGGTGGAATGGGAGTAGGTATTTCACTGGCAGGACTTGCCGGTTCAGTTGCAAATGAGGGTGGTATTGGCGTAATATCATCTGTAGGTCTTGGAATGCTGGAACGCTACGGTGGCAAGGGCTTTAGCGCGGCAAATATTGAAGGTTTACGGGCAGAAATACGCAAAGCCCGAGAATTGACCGCCGGAGTGATCGGTGTGAATATCATGGCAGCACTCAGCGATTTTGGCAAAATGCTCAAAACAGCCATTCAGGAGCAGGCAGATATCATTTTCATAGGAGCAGGCTTGATCCTAAAACAGCCTGATGAAGTGGAATTCTCGGAGCTCCAATCCTCCAAATCAAAAATCGCTCCCATCGTCTCATCTTCAAGAGCTGCCCAGATCATCTTTAATTACTGGGACAAGCATTATGCCCATCTCCCTGATGCGGTAGTAGTAGAAGGTCCACTGGCAGGCGGGCACCTGGGCTTTAAACGTGAGGGGCTTGACCAACCGGAAAACACGCTGGAAAATCTGGTGACCTCAGTTAAAAAAGTTCTGAAATCTTATGAAGATAAATATGATAAGAAGATACCCATCATCGCCGGAGGCGGATTACATAGTGGTGAGGATATCACAAAAATCTTGGCAGCAGGAGCAAGTGCCGCTCAGATGGGCAGCAGATTTGTAGCTACTCAGGAATGCGATGCCTCCCCGGAATTTAAGCAAACTTTTATCAATGCCAGACAGGAAGATATCGTGATCATAGATAGTCCCGTGGGACTGCCCGGCAGAGCTATAAATTGTAAATACCTCGAAGCTGTGAGCCAGGGTAATCGCAAGCCTATAGATTGCCGCTGGAAATGCCTGAAAAACTGCGATTATCATAATGCCCCCTATTGCATTGCCCGAGCTCTCACTAATGCCCAGCAGGGACATCTGGACGAAGGTTTTGCCTTCTGCGGAGCTAATGCCCATAAAATCACAGGATTATTAAAAGTTAAAGACCTTATAAACAGCCTAAAACTTGAAATAGAAACCGCTTTCGATAAATTATATTCTAGAAATTAACTGCTGATCCTTATTTTTTCACAGGCTCTGATTGACATTATTATGCCCTGATACGATCCTTGACCAAAATATTAAAGGATAGCGGATGTTACACCAGATACTCCTGAACAGGCAGATCGTGCTCGCCTCGGCATCACCACGCCGGAAAGCGATTTTTGAGATGCTCAATTTAAATGCCCTCATCTTTCCTGCTCTGATAGAAGAAGATTCTCAATGCAGCCTCCCACATCAATTTGTCCAGATACACGCCAGACAAAAAGCAGAATTTGTAGCCACCAAAATGCCAACGGATACCATCGTCATCGGAGCAGACACCATAGTGCATATCAATAATCAGGTATTAGGTAAACCACGTGATAAATATGAGGCTTACGAATTTCTCAGCCAGCTCTCCGGTGCCAGACATAATGTCTATAGCGGTATTGCTATCAGATATAAAGGTTGCACCAAAACAGGCTATTGCCGTTCTCAAGTGGAATTTAATACTATGAATCGCCAGGAAATTGAAGATTATATCATCACGGAAGAACCGCTCGATAAAGCCGGTGCTTATGGAATCCAGGGCTACGGCTCACAATTTGTAAAAAAAATCAATGGCTGTTATTTTAATGTTATGGGCTTTCCCGTTTCTCTCTTCTATAAACTGATAAAAGAATTTATCCGTACCTGAGGAGTCTTAATGAAAATATTTTATAATGCCTCTTTTATTACTATGAATAAGCCAGATGAAACGGCAGCAGCCCTTGCCGTGCATGATGGCAAAATACTAAAATTATATGATTCCAAACCGGATATTAACGCCGAATATGTCGATCTCAAAGGAAAATTTGTCCTCCCGGGTTTTATCGATACGCATACGCACAGCAATGCAGGCGGTTTTTACAGCATGGGTGTCAACCTCGAGGGCTGCCGGAATCTTGCCGAACTTTTTGAACGCCTCGCTGAAGCAAAGCCTTCTGGCAAACAGGTTGTCGCCTGGCACCTTGATGAAATGCAGCTCTCTGAAAAAAGATTCCCTCTCGCCTCAGAACTCGATAATATTTTTCCCCAAAAAAACGTCCTTATCCGCAGAGTCGATGGGCATTCCTGCGTGATCAATTCGCACGCCGCCCGGCAAATCCCTGCTATACATCCCCTGTCTCGCGAATTTAACGGCACTTTCCGCAAACGCCAAAACGACCTTATCGTTAACTGGTTCCATAAAAATCTCGATGACGAGACTATCATCGCTGCTTACCACTTTGCCGCCCTACACGCTGCAAAATTCGGGCACACTACTGTGCATACTATGATCGGTGACGGCTATGACAGCCTGGAACACTATGAACTCCTGCAAAACCACCTTGATGATTTTCCCGTCGAATTCATTCTCTATCCCCAGTCATTTAATCTTAAAGCTGCACTTGATGCCGGTGCTCACCGTATCGGCGGCTGCATCATTGCCGATGGCTCTTTCGGCTCACATACCGCAGCTCTCTTCGAACCCTATGCAGACCAACCCCAAAACTACGGCACTCTCTACCATTCCGATGATTTCTGGCAAAAATTTATCAATAACGCCCACGAAAACGATCTTCAGGTTGCAGTACATTGCATAGGCGATAGAGCTATTACTCAAATTATTAATTGTTATGAGAAAGTTCAGCAGAAAAACCCGAAAAACCTTCGCCATATCCTTATTCATAATGAGCTCACTACAGACGATATGATCAAGCGGATAGGAAATTCTAATGTCACTGCTGCCATGCAGCCCATGTTTGACAGACTCTGGGCAGGCGAAAATGGCTTATACCAGAATGTCCTCGGTAAAGAACGCACTATGCGGACTAACCGCCTCAAGAGCCTGAGAGATAATGGCGTGATCATTGGCGGCGGCTCGGATTGGTATGTCACAGAAATGGATGCCCTCGCCGGTATAAACGCCGCTACGCAAATACATAATAACGCCGAAAGACTCTCACCCTTCCAGGCTTTGCAGCTCTATACCTCCCACGCTGCCATGATCTCCCACGACGAAAACCGCATCGGCTCGCTCATTCCCTCAGCTCAGGCAGATTTCGTGGTTCTTAATGATAATCCCCTCCTGTCTCAATCTATTGACACTATCAAAATTGCCGCCGTCTATAAAAAGGGCATCAAGATATCCTACTGATCTCACCCCCCCCCCCCCCCAATGG
>CAZRXY010000067.1:0-2701 GCA_964604155.1 uncultured Candidatus Cloacimonadota bacterium
CACCAATCACCAATCACCAATCACCAATCACCAATCACCAATCACCAATCACCAATCACCAATCACCAATCACCACTTCACAAACAATACCAAAAATTATAAACCCACGGAAATGCCAGTAACTCTATTTTGAATAAAGATAACGCTTTATCTTGTTCGTCGGGGTTTTTATAAATTCCTCGGGAATCATCTCCAAAGCTGTCAACTTGCTGTAGGATGGTAATCTGGAATTTATGTTCTGGCGATTTGTTTCCATGATCTCCAGCAGATGCGGATCATCTATGTTTCTGGCGTCCGTTTTCTCAAAATCAGGATAGATCAAGCCTATCAGCTTGCCAGCACGCTCGATTACAAGTGATTCCAGAATGTAAGGTAGGTTATTCAATAGCGTTTCCAGTTCCTCCGGATAGATATTCTGTCCCGATGCTCCCAATATCATGTTCTTCTTTCTGCCCGTTAAGAAGATATAGCCATCTTTGTCTATTGTTCCCAAATCGCCAGTATGCATCCAGCCATCCTTGTCAAAGGTTTCGCGCGTGGCTTGCTCATTCTTATAATAACCATCCATCACACTCTCGCCTCTCACCATTATCTCGCCTATCTCCTTCTCCGGCTCCGGCGAATCCACCCTGATCTCAAGCCAGTCCACCACCTTGCCTACTCCTCCCTCCCTGTGCTCACGCCAGCTTGAATAACTTATCAAGGGACCACACTCCGTCATTCCATAACCTATCGTATAGGGAAATTTTATCTTACGCATAAAGCTTTCTACTTCCGGCGCAAATGCCGCTCCACCCAGAACAAGCTCCCTGAAATTTGCACCAAAGGCATCAGAAAGCCGGCTCTTTATCTTCTTAGCCACCACCTGGTCTATCAAAGGCACCTTCAAAAGGCTTTTCACCGGCTCTTTGCTCACTACCGGCTGTAATTGCTTGCGGTAAATTTTTTCGATGATCAAGGGTACAGATAGTATCAATTCCGGCTTTATCTCATTGAATGCCTTCACTATCACTTTGGGAGAGGGTATCTTTCCCAAAAAAGTGATGTGGCAACCCAGTGTATAGGGAAATAAAAATTCAAAAGCACAACCGTAAGCATGAGCTAAGGGCAAAAATGAAAGTATCTTGTTACCTCTGTTTAATGGCATATATTTCCTGGCATAAAGCAGATTTGCCAGCATGCAGTTATGAGAAAGCATTACACCTTTGGATAATCCGGTTGTCCCTGATGTATAGACGATGGAAGCAAGCTCATCATTACTTGTCTCAGGAAATATTATCTCCCTTGAATCAGGTTTAAATTTCGGTGAATCTAAATATTCCTCTATCAGGCGTAGTAGTGTGTGACGAGGATTTTTTTGTCCCTCATAAAAGACAGTAAAATCCTCTAACTTTATTATACCAAGTAAGGACGGCATCTGGTCTTCATCTACCTGATCGTAATGATACTGGCTCATAAATAGCAATATGGAATCAGAATGATTGACTATATGGTGTATGTCCTCTGCCTGAAAATCCGGCAATATAGGTACTATTACCGCTCCATAAGTGATTGCAGATAAATAAGTAATGCCCCAGTTAACCGTGTTATTGCCAATCACCGCAATCTTATCACCTTTCTTTACACCAAGCTTCCGGTAAATTTGATGAAATGCCATGATCTTCCTGCCCGTCTCACCATAAGAAAGAGTTATTCCCTTATAATCACTCAATGCTTCCAAATTCCAGTTGTCTCGGATACTCTTCGCAAAATAATTCACATAATTATCATTAATCATTTTTACCTCTACCTAAAATTTCTTCGCCGATACTAATATTTAACTCCCCTCATATTCCTGCAAGAAATTTTTCCTTTTTCCTCCCAAGATTACCGGCATACTTGCGAATGGTCGACAGACCTTCGCAATGGTGACGAGCAATTGTTTAATTGATCATTATTTCCACTTTTCAAATTAATTTCGGGGGTATGTCAACGCAATGGTTGACCCTGACAACAATCTTTATCTCACATAATTTAAATCATTTAACAATAACAAAAATTATAAAATCAGGGGGATGCCTGCATTTATCGCACCCGTGCTTTCAGCTCTGGGAGCGTGTGTCTTCCTCCTAATCGGGATTTATCTCTTGATCGCTTAGAAATAAGATCAGTGGCTAAAGCTCGTGTCAGTTCATTTGCCAAGTGTTTCACCCCTGGCTATTATTATGATACACTTTTCAGGATAATTTTTTAAATTTACTCTGTGTTGCCTGCGAAATGACATTATCACCAATAACCTGTCAGCACGGTTGATTAGAAATATTCGGGTATGCCAATTCTAAATATTAGGCATTTATTCACGATCTGTCTATACGTTCTACCTTAATATTAGTCTTCTCGCTCGGATTATTTTCACGATCTCTCTGAATACTATTAAAAATATTAACATAATTTTTAAATATTCCGCTTTTTAAAAAAAAAAATAAAAAAAATTGTATTTTTATTTTTGCTATTATTATTGTGTTAATAATTTACTATATTACTAATATTATTATTATTAACTTTGTTAAAATTATATTACGTTTAGTTAGAGATGCCATTTTTCTATCATCTCAGAAAAAATATATCGCGTGGTGTTGTCCCATTTTTGGATTTCCCGGGACTCTATATATAGAGGCGGAGAAAAAAGAAAAACAGGAGAAAAAAATGAAAAAGCTTGTAT
>CAZRXY010000068.1:0-6654 GCA_964604155.1 uncultured Candidatus Cloacimonadota bacterium
ACTCACCATAGTTATTCATTTCTTTATTCTTTAAAACTCTGAATGTCTCTCCCGGGAAATCCTTGCCATATAATTCTTCCGGATCAAGGATGTATAATAGCTCATCTCTGGTTAAACCATATAAATGAGCATAATAAGCATCAAGCTCTGCCTTTAGATTTGCTCTTCGCTCTTCATCCCAGCCAAATGGCTCGCCCTCATAGCCCATATCCTTAGCAAAATCTCTAAAACTGTGGGAAGTATATACAAGCTCCAATACACGTGGCTTGATAAATGATTTATCATTTTCAAAGATCACTTTTAGTAATTGCTCAAAGGAAAACCTTAGGTCATCCACTAAGTTTCGTTCAAATATTTGATTTTGAAATTTAACTAAGGCGGAATAGTAGTGCTTCTTTACCACTGGATAATCATCCAACAGCTGTTTTGTTTCAGTTATTATCTGTTTGTCCAGCAACTCACTTGGGTCTGCTGCAAGTGTATTATAACTTTGGATTAACCTGGAATGAATTTCTGTAGTCTTTAAGTCATTTTGAAACTTGCCATGTTGGCACAATGCGAGCAGCATTTCGAACTGCTGCTTCCCATCAAACTCTCTAATATTCTCAAAGAATACTGTGCTTTTATTTTTGCCCCCGGTCACACTCAAATGCATTGAATTGTATGCTAAATCAATCCCATATTTAACACTGTATGCTCTACAATATTTAAGAATCTCAGTTCCAGTAAGTCCATTCTTAGTGTCACCAAACCAGTCACAAGCATATCTTAAAAAGTCATCATCAATCTTGTTTTTCATTTCCTCCTCATATTTTCATTTTACTGAATAACCTTATTCATCTCTAAAAATACTGAATACACTTTTATGATTAAAGATAAGATGATCCAGTATCTGGATACCAAGTATCTTTCCAGCTTCTACCAACCTGTTTGTAACAATCAGATCATCTTCACTCGGTTTAAGATTTGTGCTTGTATGGTTATGTGCTATAATTACGGCACAAGCCCGATCTGCAATCACATCAGCGAATACTTCCCTAGGGTGCACTTGGGTGCGATTAACCAATCCTTTTGTTACCACACGCACATTAAGTACCTCATTTGCCCCATTAAGTGATACAACGATAAAGTGTTCCTGCTTACGGTCTGCATAATGTCTCACAAGCGGCAAAACGTCTTCTGGCTTATTAATCTTCAAACCTTCAGGTTTTATTCTGCGCCGAACAAATTCAAAAGCTGCTTCGATCAAAGCTGATTTTGCAGCTCCGATTCCCTCGATTTCCTGTAATTTTACTGCTTCCAGTTCAATCCCTTTCTCATCAATGATATTGATTATCTTTTTTGCTAAAGCCAATACATCCAGCTTTTGGGTTCCCTTACCGAGAATAACAGCCAATAACTCTTCATCACTGAGGTACCGGGCTCCTTTTTCCAATAGCTTTTCCCGCGGTCTTTCATTTTCCGGTAAGTCTTTGATCTTCATAATTTCTTTATTCCTATATTAACCTTGTTCACCTCATTTCCATTTCATAGTATATACTCATTCAATTCCTTCTGGATAGCCCTCCAGTTTGGCATTAATCGATCTAGCATATCATTATATCTTTCAGAGTGTTTTCTCTCTATCAGATGCAGCATCTCATGCAATACGATATAATCCACACAGTGAATTGGTTTTTTGGCTAACTCCAGGTTAAATAACAGTCTCTTTTGTTCAATATTACATGATCCCCATCTGGTTTTCATGAGCCTTATGTTCCAGGCATTTACTTTAACCTTTAGTTTTTGTTCCCAGCTTTCTATCATTTCGGGTAATATTTTTTTTAGTTCGGTTCTGTACCATTCTCGTAAAATCCGATCTCTCGCTTCCCGATCAACTTCTTTGCGAATATATAAATCCAGATAGGTTTTACTTTTCAGTATAACGTAACCAGCCCCATCTGTTTCCCGGATGCGCAAAAGATATCTTTTGCCTTGAAAATAATGGCTTTCCCGTTCTTTAAATTCTCTCGGAGTTTGTCTCTCCTGATTATTAAAATTGCTCCGGTGTCTCTTGATCCAGCCCAGTTTCGAGATGGCAAAAAGCCTGATGGCATCATCATCTGTTTTAAGCGGAGCCGCAATCCGCACTCGTCCGGTCGGCGGATGTACAGAAAGATGGATGTTTTTTATATCTTTCCTGATCACATCAATGCTTATATCATTAATAGTTATCTGATACATCAATAATCCTGCTGATTTTTTACCAGGTTTAAAACGTATTCGGGAACCTGTTCTTTAACCTCAAATTCTTCCAATACATCAATGATAGCGTATTCTACTTCCCTGGTTTTATGGGTATTGTTGCGCCAGGAATCTTTCTTCGTGCTCATGATCTTTTCATCAAGCTTATTTGCCAAAGCTTCATTTTTTCCCAGATTATCATAAAGAGCTCTCTTTGCCTTAGTAGTAAGTGATGAAGGGTATTTTGCCATTGTATCAGGTCTTTTGATCTTTCGGGTCAGTTCGATAATTTCCTGCAAGTACTTTTCATATTCATCTGCCTTTTCTTTTCGCAGTTTGATCAATTCATCCAAAAGCACACTCATCTTCTCATAATAAGCCGGATTAGCCGGCATTTCTTCATTTATCACTTTCCGCATATTATTTTCAATAGTTTCAGACATAGAATCTTTATTCTTCCTGATATTCGGCGGTAATTCTTCCAATCCTGCTTTTCCTTTTTCCACGATCAGATCTATCAGGCTAAGATCATCAAATTTTGAAAGCACTCTGCTTTCTTCTGCTCCCAGATAGCTGTCTATCATATAGCGCATAGCCGGTTCATACTGCTTCAAGTCAATATAATCACCGCTGGCTATCTGCACTTCCTTACGCAAATTCTCAAAGAATTTCACTTCTTCTCTGATCTTTTCTATCTCTGACCGGGAATACCCAACGTCTAACATTTCATCTGCAATATTGATAAAAGCTCTGATCAGTTTGATCACTGCTTTATATAATGCCACTCTTCTCGGTTCTGTCTCTTTCAAATCATCCGGATTATCAGATTTCCCCACAAAATAGTGCTGAAATTGCATCTGCCCTTTCGGTGGTTCCACGGGCTCGATCAATGCTCTCGCTGTTTCAAAGGCATCTTCCAGATTCTCTTTGGCTTTTTGTAATCTGTCTTTTAATAGACCTTCAACGTCTTCCTTGTCATAAGCATCAAATGCCTCGGAAGTATAATCCTTGATTGACTGACCCAGACTCTTAAAGAGATTCATATAATCAATTATATAACCGTATTCCTTATCTTCCCCATCCAGACGGTTCACGCGGCAGATCGCCTGAAACAGTCCATGATCCTGCATGCTTTTATCAATATAAAGATATGTCGCCGGTGGCGCATCAAATCCCGTCAGAAGCTTATCAACCACGATCAGCAGTTTCATCTGCGCCGGTTCTTCCACAAATTTCTTCTTTGCTTCTTTCTCAAAAGTTTCCACACTTTTGCCATTCAGCATCTTTTGATAAATTTCATACTTAATGATGTTTTCCGTGTCACCTTCTCCGCTTTCCTCGCCCTTGATATCTCTGTAATTTGGTGAAAATGAGGTTATGATGGCACAGTTTCTCAGTCCCGCTTTCTGAAATAATTCATAATACCGGCAGGCATTATAAATGCTTTCCGATATTAAAAGCGCATTGCCTCTGCCGTTTTGCAGTCTTTCATTTGTTTCAATATCCAGCATTATATCTTTCACTATTTCATTCAGTCTTGATTTTGAACTGAATACTTTCTTCATGGTGCCCCATTTCTGCTTCAATTGCGTTCTGGCAAACTCGGTCAATCCTCTCGTTTTAGCTTCAAATAACTGGTCGAGCTTTTCTCCCGAAGTTAATCTTTGATCAACGTCCCTCGCTTCATAACGCAGATCAAGCACCACTTTATCTGCTACTGCCTGATCATATTTATAAGTATGAATATATCTGCCAAAGACTTCGATACTTTTTTGCTTGTCTCTTTTCAATAAGGGCGTGCCGGTAAAACCTATGAACATACCATCTGGTAAAAGAGCTTTCATCCCAGCATGCAGTTTACCGCTCTGTGTGCGATGGCATTCATCCACAAATACAAATATATTGCCTTTCGCCCTGAAATCTACCGGCAGATTTCTCCTCAGGTCGCTTATATATTCATTCACATCCCTTTCGTCCATTTCTTCTTTTCCACCAAATTTATGGATCAGCGAACACAGCAGCCAGGATCCAGTGGCATTTAATTTATCCACCAGATCCTGGCAGCTTTTCGTGCGGTAGATTTGCTCATTTATCCCCAGATACACTTTCTCAATCTGTTCATCCAGTTCCCTGCGATCTGTAATTACCAGAACTCTGGCATTTTCAACGTTTTCTCTTAACCATTTAGAAAGCCAGACCATCGTCAGGCTTTTTCCGCTGCCCTGTGTATGCCAGATTATCCCGCCTTCCCGTTTCCGTACTCTGTCTTGTGCTGCTTTCACCCCGAAATACTGATTATGCCTCGCTAATTTTTTGATGCCTCGGTCATAGACAATGTAATCATGCAATATCTCCAGAAATCGCTCTTTATTGAGCATTTCGATGATATTCTTGTCCAAATGGTGCTCTTCTGTTGCTGCCTGCTCACGTATCGCTTTTGTTATATCCAGCAAATATTTATCATGAGGATTCAGATCTTCGCTTACTTCTTTCCATCTCAGATAATACTTTTCCTTTGTCTCGATAGCTCCATAAGAAATTCCCTCAAAATCATTCCCAGCCATGATCAATTGGATGGTAGTAAAGAAATGAACAATGAATTCCGCTTTCTGATTATCAAGATTCTGCCTTATTCCTTCCGAAATTGCTACCGTGCTGCGCTTTAATTCCAATACTCCCAAGGCAATACCATTAACGTAAATCACAATATCCGGTCGCTTGTCATGTGTGCCCTTTATTGTCACTTCCTCGGCTATGGCAAAATCATTATCCCCCAAATTCTGCCAGTCTATCAGCCATACTGTTTCCTTATTCTGCCCTATTTCCGGCAATACATTGATCCCATACCGCAGCAGTGAATAAAAGTCTTTATTTACTTCAAAGAGTCCTATACTCTGATCTTCAGTAACTTTGTATAACTCAAAGAGTGCTTTCTCAATCAGGTTCCCGCTATATTTCTGCTTTGTCTCCCAGAATTTACGTAATAACTCTTCTTCAATATTGCTGTTATTTTCACGTGTTTCCCAGTTTCCCAGGTATCGGTACCCCAGTTTATCCACAAAAACCTTTATCACTCTATTTTGAGTCCTGCGCTCTATTTGACCAACGGAATTCATAGTCTTTCCTCTTTAAAAAATTTGTCTTTCAGCCAGTTTGCTGGATTATTCTCAATATAATCGCTGATCCTTTGATATTCGGCACTATTACGAATAATGTGGTCGTGGTAGCGCGCTTGCCAAACGGGTAATTTGGGGGTAATTCGGTATTCATTAATATGTTTGGTTGCAGATGATTTGAATCCTGCCACAAATGATGATATTGATTTTGGTGAACGGTAGGCAATTCCTGATTTTATTTGTTCGGGTTGGGGTGGGTAGATATTTTGTTGTCGTTGTTGTAGAGACGCACGGCCGTGCGTCTGTACTTGTAGAGACGCACGGCCGTGCGTCTGTACGGCGTCCACGGCGTTCGTTGCGTCCAATTCATCAATATCATTTTCTATTCGTAAAATGGCGTGCAGGTGATTGGGCATTATCACAAATGATTCGCAATATAATTCCAAACGTATTTCAAATGATTTATTCCATTCCCCGAATACGATCTCGCCAATTGGCGAAAAAACCATTTCTTTTTTGACTATCTGTCCAAACAAACATTCCCGGTTGAAGGTGCAAATGGTGATAAAATACAGTCCATTTTGCGAATAATCCCAAAATGCTGCCCTGGCAGAAGGTATCCGATATTTGTTTTTATATCTTTCCATCATCAATTAACCTCCTCTTCCCCGTTAATAATTCCTGCATCATGCCCACCTTCATATTTTTATATTTTGAAAGCCTGATTTCTAATTGCTCTATTTCTTTATCCATTATCAAAAGGATTTTAGCAATATGAGTTTGCTCAGATTTTTGTTTCGGTATGCTCAAACTAAAGTTAAATAACGGATCACGAACAATTTGAGGTTGACCAGACCCAGTAATACAAGAATTAAAGTCTTGTCCTTTTAGTAGATGATAGAAAAAATCCTTATCTATTTTCTCATTTTTATCAACATTGGCAACCATGGCATTGCCTGTAATCCACACTTTATTTTCAGTTCTATTAATAGTTCCACACGTTGATCCTCTACATGTAATAATTGTTTGCCATTGTTCATGGTTGTAGATAGGGTATTTTCCAATTATTCCATTTGCTCCATAGACTAAAAATCCTTCTTTAACGAAATTTACTTGGGATATTGTAGTAGGCTGATATAATTCTGCTACAAAACCTAATTTCCTTTCTTCCCATCCCTCTTTCGGTTTCAGCAATTCCTGCATCGCCCCTTGCTTAATCTTCCTTTTTTTCTCAATGAGTTTTTCCAAGCCTTCTATTAATGCATCCATATCAGAAAGAGCAGTGGCAATAGCGGTTTGTTCAGTTATTTTTAGA
>CAZRXY010000069.1:0-5846 GCA_964604155.1 uncultured Candidatus Cloacimonadota bacterium
GTAAAACTTTTCTTTTTCTGTGTGGTTGATGTGGTTAGTGGTTGAAACCATATATTTTGTTTTTTGGGGTCCTATTCATTTATACAGAGATAAACTTGGTGGCTATTCATTTTGCAGAGATAAGCTTGGTGGTAATTCATTTGGGGTTGGTGCATTGGATATTTTTTATTTCAGTGGAGATTCCGGGTTATTTTATATCAGTTGGGTGTGAAAGGGGGAGATTTTTGCTTGCAGATCTGGGTGGTAAAATAACTTTACTAAAAAAACCTGGAAAAAAATAAGACATTAGGCGTTCAGAAATAAAATTGCGGAGAAATCATGGATAAAAGGCGAGGCAGGGCAATTGGAATAATGCGTAAGGTTTTCAGGATTTCGGTTCTGGAAGGTTCCTTTGCTCATGTCTATAGTGGACTTGCCCAGATAGGTTCAGGTTATGTAACCAAGCTGATGGTGATAATGGGTGCCAGTCCGATGCAATACAGCCTTTTAACAGCTATTGCCCAGGTATCAGCTATCTGGCAGCCTCTTGGGATAGCGATTTCACGTAAAATATCACAGCGAAAATGGCTTTGTATCTGGCTGTCATCCGTGGGAAGGATGCTTTCACTTTGGCTGGGACTGGCACTATTATTTGATAATCCTCAGCATGGGATATGGTTTATGCTTGTTTTGCTATTTTTTAGTGCTGGGTTTCAGGCAACGGGGGCTAATATCTGGATAGCCTGGATCAGCGATATCATCCCCTTGCGAATACGGGGCAGATTTTTTTCGCGTCGGAATCAGATTTTAATGGCAGTAGGACTTGCTTTTAGTTATATAGTGAGTTTTCACGTAGATCTTTTTGAGAAAAATGATGGTTCACTACGTAGTGCTTATACAAAAATGCTGGGAGCAGAGAGTTTTTTTGTTCCAGCCAATCAGGGATTGTTTCTGGCATTTGTCTTTGTGTTTGCAGCGATAATCGGCTTAGCGGGTTTATCTTTGCTGGCTTTGCAGCCTGAGCGTTTGCGCCGCAATCACATGGTCTTTAGTTTAGGACAAATATTTCGCGAACCATTTGGGGATAAGAATTTTCGTTTGCTGCTTGTTTTTGGTATATGGTGGATGCTGGCAGTAGGAATTGGCAGCCCTTTCTGGAGTCCTTTTATGCTCAAAAAACTGGAGATGAGTCTTTTTGAGGTTCAGATATACAGTTCTATTCACATATTATCTTCGCTTTTTTCGTTTGGTTTCTGGGGTAAGTTTATCGATAGGTATGGTAATAAAAGCTCAATGAAGATTTGTGTGACACTTGGAGGTATGAACCCGATGTTCTGGTTATTTATGAGTGCATCAAATTACAGGATTCTTTGGCTGGAAGGTCTTATTTCGGGGTTTATGTGGGCAGGAACAGGTATAATCACAACAAATTTTGTGCTTTCTATTGCGCCTAAGGGCAGGGCTCAGGCATATAGTGGCATTTATGCAGCAGTAGCGGGATTAAGTATGATGTGTTCTTCTCTAGCTTCAGGATTATTTTATCCGGGAGCTTTAGATGCAGGATTCAAGGTTCTGGAGCCGGAGCAGGTAATGTTTGGCATTGGAGGCGTAGTTCGCTGGCTAGCCCTGATTCCCTTGGCTTTGGTGCAGGAACGTCGTTCTGTTCCTTTGCGTCAGGCAATTGCCTTCACTATGGCAAGGGTATTTAGTTGGCGTTTTCGCGGGGAAAAGCGGGGTTAGTTTCTGCTAATGCTTAATGGTTTTGCTGCTAATGCTCAGATAGTGATCACGGCATTATCTTCGAGCAAATGCCCGGCTATATCGTACATATTGCTGATTTTTCCCAGTGCCAATTGATCGCTTACAGCAAAGAAATTGAGGCAGGTACCGCAGACCAGGATATCCACGCCGCGATCTGCCAGAATTTTTATATTTGGCAGGGAATCAGAATTTTTAAGACAGAGAAAGACTCCGGCATTCATAAAAAGCAATCTTCCGGGTGGAGTTTCCAGTTCCGTGAGAGTGAAGGTGAAAGCTTTCATGAGTTTTTTCCCCAGTTCATCAGAGCCGTGTCCTATGGCGTTTGATCCGATGAAGATAGTTTTTGCGGCAGCGTTGGCAGGGTTTGAGGAGACGCTTTGTTCAGCAGTTTTGGCACTGGTTTTTCCACAAGTAGCATAGATAGTAAAATCTCCTTTGGTTTCAATGATCTTGTTGATACTATTACCGGTTTTATCCAGAAAGCGGTTCACGTTATCACGAGCTGCTTTATTATCGACAATGATTTCCAGTTGTGTGTATCCTCCGTTTTCTAATGCTTTCTTAGTTTCCAGTACGGGTTTGGGACAATCAAGTCCTCGGGCATCAATAACTTTTTTCATATATTTTTTCTCCTTTTTCCATATTTTTCAGATATATTCCATAAAACCTGATTTTTCTTTTTTCACAGAGGTCGTGCAAAACGTCTGGTTTAATGTGTTTCACCATTAGGGCAAAGCCGCATTCTGCTGAGATTTCGCGAGGTGTGGGGATTAGCTCAAAATCAAGCTTTAGTTCTTTACAAATTTCTTCTGCTTTAAGGGCGGTATGGGTGCTGCTAAAGGTGATAATTATTACTTTGTCCATCAATGATAATCCTTGATAAAATCAGAGACGAGATTTATTTCGCAGGTAGTATTAAAATATCCGGGAGAAAATCTTAAAGTGCCGCCGGTTTTGAAGGTATTTAAAAATTTATGAGCACTGGGTGCACAATGCAAACCCATGCGGCAGGCAATATCTGCTCTATCAAGAAGCAAGGCTAATTCCGAAATCGAATGCTTCCGGGAAGTGATTGAGATCACTCCAGCCTGTCTTTCGGCTTTTAGTGGGCTGTGAATTGTGATCCCATTGATGCAGGAGAGTTTTTCACCCAGCAGTAAGGCAAGCTCGCTCTTTTTCTGCCTGATGCTATCTATACCAAGAGCCGTAATAAATTCCAGAGCTTCTTTAAGTCCAGCAATACCGGGCAGATTAGGTGTGCCACTTTCCAGCAGGTCTGGCAATTCGTCCGGCTGAAATTCTTCTGAGCTGTGGCTGCCCGTACCTCCCTGGATGAGAGATTCCAGTTCGATATTTTTATTTACATACAGACCGCCGGTGCCCATGGGAGCCAAAAGACCTTTATGTCCGGGGAAGCAGACAACATCATAATCGCTGCCACAGATGGGCAAAGAGCCCAGAGCCTGGGCGGCATCGAGGATCACGGGGACCGAGGCGGCACGGGCGAGACCAGAAATTTCTTGATAGGGCAGCACCAGACCATTCACATTTGACGCTGCCGTGAAGATGAGCATTGCCGGCTTTTCATGTAATAATGCAGCCAGATGCAGCCAGTCGATTTCATAATTATTCAGTTTAAAGGTTTCTATCCTGATTCCTTTTTTCTGCTTGAGCCATTGGAGTGGTCGCATCACAGAATTATGTTCGATTGGTGAAGTTATCACCAAATCTCCGTCATTCGCCAGACCCTTGATAGCAATATTCAATGCCTGGGTGGCATTCATAGTGAAGCAGATGCGTTCTTCATTATCTACCATCAGCAGCTTTGCCAGCAGTTTACGGGTCTGGTAGATGAGTCGGGCGGAAATTCTGGCAGAGCTATAGGAGGAGCGACCGGCATTAGCGCCAATATCTGTGATAAATTTATTCACAGCCTCTGCCACATTTGGTGCTTTGGGAAAGCTGGTAGCGGCATTATCAAGATAGATCATAATTAACCTTCCAGAATTTTTTTGCCAGTAGAGCACTGCCGAATGCTCCGATAGTCTGAGCTGATTCGGGGACAATAACCTCAATATTTAATTTTCGTCGCAGCAATTCGGCAATGGCGGGATTATGAGCCACGCCACCAGCAAGAACCAGTTTATTTTCCATACTGACCTTATTTAACAAGCCTATTGCTCTGTAAATTATAGAATTATGAATACCCAGTGCAATTTCGTTATTTTGGGTGCCGCGTGACAAAGCGGAGATCACTTCACTTTCGGCAAAAACGGTGCACATACTATTTATTTTATCTGCTTTTTTGGCAGATCTGTTTTTCTGAGTGAGAAATGATTTTTGATAGCCTTCAGAGAGGACTTGTAAAAATTGGTCGTGGGCTTTTAGGTCTAAGCCCGGGTTTTTCCACATTTCGTGATAAGACATTTACACCTCCGGTTAATTTGGCAGCTTCACTGCCAAAACCTAAGGTGTAACTTGTGATTAAGGCAGATTTACCGCTATTGATCTTTGATTTTCGAACCAGCCTGGTCCGGTATCAATTGCTCAAACTCATCTAATATACAGGTACATAACCATAATCACAGCTCCTTATTTTTGGATTTTGCAAGAATTCTCTCTGGATTAATATTGTCCAATATTTTTTTCTGATTTTGGAGATTAGTTAATTCAACCGGGTAGAATTTGTACAGGAAAAGTATTTTATATTGCCATTATAACTGGGAATTATTTATGTGATTTTAGTGGAGGTATGATGATAAAAGTAATAGATAATAATTTCATGAAATCGCTTGTTGATCAATTGCGGCACACCGGCACAGCTCCGGCAGAATTCTATCGTATCACACTTCTTATCTCGCAATTGCTTACCTATGAGGCGATGCAAAGAGAAGAATACCGTAACGACAATATTCCTATTTGGACAGGAGAGCAATATTCTGCCACAGTATTTGATCAGAGTCGATTAGTGATTCTGCCAATTTTACGTGCAGGCATAGGAATGCTGGACGGGGTGAGGCACTTATTGCCTGCTGCCCGGGTTCAGGTATTGGGTATGTTTCGCAATGAAGAAACATTGAAGCCAGTATGGTACTATAATAAATTGCCAGAGAAGATGAGCGATCTACACGCTATTTTGATAGATCCTATGCTTGCCACGGGTGGATCGCTTGAGGTGGCTGTGAGGGAGCTGAAGCTTAGAGAATGTTCTCGTATTACCATACTGGCAATTGTGGCTTCGCCGGAAGGGGTCAGGCGACTGGGATCGAGCTTTCCCGATACGGATATTTATGTGGCTGCTCTTGATGAGAGCTTAAATGATGACGGCTATATTATTCCGGGGTTGGGAGATGCCGGAGACAGGATTTTCAATACCTGATATTCAATTGAGAAGCAAATCACACCTACTTGGAAAAGAAAACATAATCTCAGTTTCTACTGATTAAACTGCCATATTTCACGTTTTTAGTGGTACATAAAAAAAATATTCAGAAAATTACTTTACAAAATAACTCATATTTACAATTGGGGAAGTATGTCGTCCGGACAAAAAAGGCATAAAAAAAGGAGGTAACTATGGCAGTAAAAATAAGTGATGCATGTGTTGGATGTGGAGCATGCGTAGAAGTGTGCCCGGTTGAAGCTTTATCAATGGAAGACGAAAAGGCAGTTTGCGATGCAGATAAATGTGTAGATTGTGGTGCATGCGTTAGCGAATGTCCCGTGGAGGCTATTTCTTTATAGTCTTTGTATCTGACGCACAAATCCAGAGCCGGCAATGCCGGCTCTTTTTTTTACCGGAAAAAATCAACGGAGCCATGTATTTTTCAAGCAGTATCTGATATGATATTATGCCATCAGAGAGTATTCCGTATTACCCATACCGCCCTTTGGTCTATTTTATCCATATTGTCTATTTTGCTGGCAAACCCTCGAAATTTATTTGTTAGTTTGGAATATTGAACTTATGAAGTTATTGGTCGTCACCATTGCGAAGGTCTAAAGAACATTCGCAAGTCAACTATATTTTCAGCCCAACTCCGATTTCGGTGAGAATACACCTCATCTACGTTGGGCTGAAATAAGCAATCATATCTTGTTTCCAT
>CAZRXY010000070.1:0-6195 GCA_964604155.1 uncultured Candidatus Cloacimonadota bacterium
GAATTCTTCCTCGGCTATATCCAGGGTGGAATTTATCCGGATTGTGCACCTTGCGCAATTGATGAAACACAACCTACCGAGAATAGAAGTTATGAACGCTATTTTACCGGTGGCGGAAGCTGGGTGGTTTCCAGCTATCAGGACTGGATGCTGCGAGCAATTGTGATGGGTCCCACCGGGCGCGAGGTGACAATTGGTTATGATAACCCTGTAGTGGATTTCGGCAATATCATGCCTCACAAGGGAGCGATCAGCGAACATGCCGCTCAGCCATATTCCGGCATCAAGGAAACAGGTAACGGCAGATACAGGACTTTCCATAACAGCAATCCTCTATCCGGCATATTCTTAAACGCCTCCAGCCAGACCATTGAACGCGATCGCGAGCTCATAGGCTATAACGTCATCTGCGGCGAATTTGGAGACGAAGCCAATTGGCTCCTCTGGACGCAGGTGAATACTGCTCTTGTAGAAGATACCACCTATACGGATACAGACTGGGTCTCTCTGGAAGACGGCACGGTGTACAGGTATGGAGTTCGCTCGGTATATACCAATAATAATATGTCTGATCCGTCTTTCAGCAACTGGGTAGGTAAAGATATGTATGCTTTGTTGGAAGTTACTCTCACCACAAATATCGGCGAAATTCCAGTGGGTGCAGAGGTAACTCTGAGAGCCACTCAGCCGGATCCTGGCGGCAATTACCCTGAGTATGAGGCATTTACGGATGAAAATGGCGAATGCACGATAACAGGTATCTGGAAAGGCAATTATGATCTTAGAGCAGAACTTATGAATTTTACTCGTTTGGAAGACAATATAGATATCGAGGAAGATGTTGTCTATTATGAGGGCATGATCACCGAGATGATTTATCCGGTTTTTGATGTATATGTAGAAGAAAATCATAGCGGTAATGCCTTTGTTATCTGGCATTCACCCACCGGCCCTTTGAGCAGTTTCTTTGATTTTGAAGATGATGACGGCGAATTTATCTCCAATACCGGCTGGGAATGGGGTACAGATACTGTGTCCGGTGCTTTTAGCGGAGAAAATGTCTGGGGAACCGTATTGAATACCGAGTATCCTAATAATGCAAGCCTTGAGCTTGTTACTCCGGAAATCACAATCCCCCCCGATGAGGCTGTGCTCTCTTTCTGGCACTGGATGGATATTGAAACATCATGGGACGGAGGAAATGTAAAAATCTCCATCGATGGTGGTGATTCCTGGACCTTGATCAACCCCGCAGGTGGCTATCCCGGCACTGCATATAGTCTTAATGGTGAAGCCTGCTTCAATGGCTATTCTCAAACCTGGCAAATGGTCACTTTTGATATTGGTGAATATAATGGCGAAGATGCCATGTTCAAGTTCCACTTTGGCTCCGATAGCTCTGTCACTTACCAGGGCTGGTATATAGATGACGTCTATGTGGGCGAACCGGAAGACCGCTACCGTTTGCAGCCGGTTCACACAGATAAAACACAGAAAGTAAATCTACTCAGTAGGGCAATTGAACCAGATACACGCCTGGAGCGTCTCGAAGGTTATACAATCATGCGGGGTTTTGCCGATGACCAGGCAAACTTTGAGGACTGGGAACTGATAGTTGCGGCTCATCAAGACACAACTTATGAAGACGTTACCTGGCAGCAAATCCCGGAACCCGGCACATATAAATATTGTGTACTCGCCATGTACACAAATGGTGTATTATCAGAGCCAGCATTCTCAAACTCTATATATAATGAGGGAGCTACCTTAATGTATGGTGATGTAACCGGCGATTTCATTGTAGATGCCTTTGATGCTGCTAATATTTTGCAATATACAGTTGGAATGGATCCATCAGGGGCTCCTCTTCCCTGGACGTGGCAGATGACAGCGGCAGATGTTTCCGGTGATACCGAAGTGGATGCTTATGATGCTGCGCTCGTACTTCAATATAGTGTCGGCATAATAGATATTTTCCCGGTGGAAACTCGTGAAACTTTTATATATCCTGTTGCGGAACTAAGTATAGTGCAATCTGGTAATGAACTAATCATATCTGCCAGCGGCGAATTGTATTCTTTGATGGCTGACTTCAATCAGGACATAGAATCTGGAGTTTTTAGATTCCAAGAGGAATATGGATTACTCTGTTTTGCTCATCGAAATCGACTTGCTTTTGCTTCTGCTTATGCTTTATCAGGAGAGATATGCCGGATTGAATATGATAATTATGAAAACCTGATTGGCACCGCAGTTAGTGGAACAGTTAATGAAAACGACTTTACTGTTTACATCGAAGAACTACCCAGGTTCACTGAACTGAATTCTATTTATCCTAATCCTTTCAATCCCGAAACTACTATTTGCTTTAGTCTGGCAGAAAAAGAACACATCAAACTTACTGTTTATAACCTCAGGGGTCAAAAAATTGCAACTATTCTGAACGAAACTATGGATCCGGGGATTCATCAAATAACTTGGAGGCCCCAGAATACCGCTTCCGGAATCTACTTCTTGAATATGCTTACAGATTCCACAAATCAAGTGCAAAAAGTAGTATTACTCAAATAGGTATTTATATATTTTACCAATAATGAGGAACAGGAGAAATCCTGTTCCTCATTTGGTTTACCAAGATAGGTTCAGCTAATTAATTGAAATCAAGCCTCCTCCTAAAAGTGTAAGCATTGTTGAGGATTAGATTGATTATAGGTTATCTCTCTAAGAAGCCATTTATTAATTGCTTTTTGCTTTTAGCTCGGGGATTGATTGATCACCACTAAGCGGGATTTATTCTTGGGGTTTTGTAGAAGTCAGGTCGGTGGGATGGGTTACGAAGTATTTTTTAGTTTGATAATGAAAGGGATAGAGCCGAGAGCCATTAATATAGTGAGATTATAGGTAGTATCAAGCCCAATTCTATCTGAGAGAAACCCCACACCCATGATCATGATTGAGCTTAGGACGAAACTAATAGTCATGTACATCCCATTTATCAGAGCCATATGATCAGAATCGTTGTCATGAACCAGAGCCAGCAGAACGGGTCCATTACCAAAGAGAAAGAAGCCGTTCAGGACAAGTATGGGTACAGTGAAGATGCCGTGAACATTAACAAAGAGCCACATCAGCAAGGGATTAGCGAGGGCGATAATGAGCAGTGCTTTTTTTCTGCCTATCATATCTGATATAGAGCCAGCCCAAAAAGTTCCGGCAGCTCCTGCCAGTTGTAGAATGGATAAGGAGGCTCCAGCTATCCAGAGACTTGAACCTTTTGCAGTGAGATAGGTGGGCAGATAAATAGTGAGAGCGGCTTTCAGGGCAGCGCGGAAGAAGATTATGCCAGCAATTGATAGGAAGAAAGGGGTAAATTTTTGTAAGGTCTCTCTGATAGCAGAGCTGTCTTTTTTGTTCAGTTTCTGAGAGACTTTAATTTTTCTGAGTCGCAGGTAGAGAATGAATGAGGCGATTAAACCAAATGGTGCAAGGCGAAAAGTGCCTTCCAGTCCCCATAGTGATACTGCAGCAAGTATCACCAGAGGTCCCAGCGTACGGGCAAGTTCCCCACCTAACATATAGAAGCTCATTCCCTTTCCCAGGCGTCTTGCTGAGATATCTTTGATCATCACTGGAGCTGGGACATGAAAAAGCATAGACCCGATACCGGCAATAAAGATGAGGATAGCCACGACAATGTAATGCGGGGCAATACCCAGCAGGCTCATTGATATTGAGGTGATTGCCGGAGCGATTATGATCAGGTAACGCACGCTGACGCGGTCTGCAATCAAACCTAGTAACGGGTTAAAAAGGCTGGGTATCTGACGGATAATATCCAGCAATCCAGCCTGGAAAACACTGATCCCCAGTTTTCCAATTAAAAGCGGTAAAAGGGGAGCCAGAAATGAAGAATAGATATCATGGAATAAATGAGCCAGCGATACCGTTATTACATCAGTAAAATTAAATTTGTCATCAGTTTTTGAATCTGTCATCGAGCTTCCTTAATCTTCTATCTGGGACAGAATTTTGTTTCATGCTTTATATGCCAAGTTTTTTATCACTCTCTTAATCCGGCATCGTCCGGGATATTTTTTGTGCAAGGCTCATATGCCACAATTACGAAGTTGTGAGTTGTGAGTTGTGAGTGGTGAACTTGACTGGTGGATAAATTCTGGCAGTATAGTTGATTTTGAGTTTTGGTGCGCCAAGAAGCGTTGATAGGTTAGTTGGTGAAAGTCCAACCCGGCTAATTTCCTATTCAGCCGGAAGCGACGGAGACAGCTGCAGCCGTAAGGCACATGCTGAAGCTCTCCCTAGCGGCAGGTAAGCTGTAACGAAAGTGAACAGGTGTAGCCTCGTCAACAAAACACAGTCGGCTAATCTCTCAAAATGGATGAAGCCTGTAATCTATCTGGGAAGTAATAGGAATATGCACCAGTAGAGACTGTCGGGGTTTTGACTGATTGCGTGCCTGCAAAATGCCATTTGATGAACTTGGGAGATCCTGCACACCAAGGATGGCAACCCTAAACCTTTATCTATAAGGGCAACCGAAATGATAAAGGGATGTACAGGAAGTCGGAGGTGTACGTATTAGTGCTTGATGTTTGATTAGCATAAATCAATCGTAGCGAAGGGACACTACCTCAAAGAAATTTACGAGAAAGAGAGGTAACTTGTGATTGATGAAAGAAGTCTTGAAAACAAGCGACGTCAGGATATGACTGATGAAGAGCGATTGCGTCTTTTTCAGCGTAAGTTATACCGAACTGCCAAGCGAGAACGAGAATTTCGTTTTTACATGCTCTATGACAAACTGACAGTCGGATACTTTATTCGAGAAGCGTGGAAACGGGTAAAAGCCAATGGTGGTACAGCCGGTTATGACGGGATGAAGATATCCGATGTTATTAAGTATGGAGTTGATGAGTATCTATCGGAAATAGTAGAAGAATTGAGAACCAAAGTGTACAAACCGCAACCTGTTCTAAGAGTGTTTATTCCAAAGGCAAACGGCAAGCTGAGGCCGTTGGGAATACCGACAGTCAAAGATAGAATCGTGCAGATGTGCTGCAAAATGGTGATAGAACCAATATTCGAAGCCGATTTTGAGGACTGCTCATACGGATTTCGCCCTAAGCGTTCTGCTCATGATGCCATAACTGTAATCAGTTCTAACCTGAAGAAAGGAAAAGTTCAGGTATATGACGCTGACCTCAGCGGATACTTTGACAACATTCCCCATGACAAGCTGATGAAACTGGTTGAGCGACGAATATCGGACAGCAGGATACTAAAACTGCTGCGAATGTGGCTTAAAGCTCCAGTATATGAGGAAAAACAATTTAGGAAGAGCAGTAAAGGGACTCCGCAAGGAGGTGTCATTTCCCCCCTACTGGCTAATATCTACCTGAATTTGGTAGATAAAGCAGTCCGGAGGAAAGATAGTATATTCCAGAAATACAAGATAGATATGGTAAGATATGCCGATGATTTCATTCTTATGGGCTATCGCATTCCAACTGAATGTATAACCTATTTGCACTCTATCTTGGATAAAATGGAATTAACGATTAATACTGACAAAACACACCTTTTAAATAGCAGGCAAGAACCATTTGATTTTCTTGGTTTCACATTCAGATATGCCTGGAGTCCTTATAAGAAAAACCGGAAATACTTAAGAATAACACCTAAAAAGGAAAGCATAATTAATGTCTGCCGAAAGGCAGGTGATTATCTACGCTATAATGGCAAGAAAAATCCTTATGCTGTATCAAAGGGACTTAATTCGATAATCAGGGGATGGATAAATTATATAGATATCCCTGGAATAAGCAATACGAAAAGTGCGAAATTCAAGCTTGAGAATTACCTATGGGATAGACTCAGAAGGTATTATAAGCGCAAGGGTCAACGAAAGAGTAAGCTCTATAGCCGTGGAGCATTTGAGGTCTTGGTAAGGAAATATGGACTAATAGACCCACTTATTTACAAAATCGCTGACAATCGCGAATGTTTTCGGTGAACTTTGTTGGAAAGCCGTGTGCGGGAAAACCGCATGCACGGTTTGATGAGGGGGGCAGGCGACGGAAGTGTCCTAACCTGCCTCTACTCTACAATTTTGGATTTTGAATTTTGAATGAAAGAGGGTCTGTGCCTTGGAGAGACTGTAGAAGGGGAGATTTTAAT
>CAZRXY010000071.1:0-13943 GCA_964604155.1 uncultured Candidatus Cloacimonadota bacterium
CTCCGCAATGGTGACGACTAATTGTTAACTTGATCATTATTTCCACGTTTCGAATAAATTTCGGGGGTATGCCAGGGTGCGATAAATGAACTTGACAAGGATGCTATTCTGAATTTTTTTCCAATGTTCTAAGATATGTAAAAAAAACTGGAAATATTTGGAGAGAATATGCTTGATTTGCTGGGAATTGTAAAGCGTAGTCATTATGCTACGGATATAAGGATTGAGATGGTGGGCAGCAGGGTGACCGTGATGGGGTGGGTACACCTGCGCAGGGATTTTGGTAGTTTGATTTTTATTGATCTGCGAGATGTCAGCGGGTTGGTACAGGTTGTTTTTCCTGCAACAGACATTAAAATGCAGGAGAAGGCTCATCAATTACGAAATGAATATGTGATTGCAGTAACAGGAACGGTGAGAAGCAGGTTAGAAGGCAATATCAATACAAGCATGGTTACCGGCGAGATAGAAATAGAAGCCGAAGAATTACTGCTGCTGAATGATTCTGCGCCATTACCTGTGCAGGTAAATGAAAAGCTCTCAGCAGAAGAGAACTTGCGGCTTAAGTATCGCTATCTTGATTTACGTCGTCCCGCCTTACGAGATAAGATTGTGATGCGGCATCAGGTGATCTTTGCAATGCGTGAGTTTTTAAATAAGCGAGGTTTTTTTGAAATAGAAACTCCGACTTTGATGAAGAGTACTCCTGAGGGAGCTCGTGATTATCTGGTACCGAGCCGGGTTCATAAGGGTAAATTTTTTGCTTTGCCTCAAAGTCCGCAGATTTACAAGCAATTGCTCATGATTTCGGGATTTGACCGTTATTTTCAGATAGCGCGTTGCTTTAGAGATGAAGACCTGAGAGCTGATCGTCAGCCGGAATTTACTCAGCTCGATATGGAGATGAGTTTTGTAACTCAGGATGATATTTTTGCCTTGAATGAAGAGCTTTTCAAGTACATATTCAAAAAATGCCTGGATATTGATCTTTCTACGCCTTTTCCTCGTCTTACCTATAGGGAATCCATGGAACGTTTTGGAATAGACAAGCCGGATATGCGTTTTGGCTTGGAACTGGTGAATATCAGCAAGGTAGTTGCAGACAGTGGGTTCAAGGTTTTTAAGGATGCCTTGCAGGGTGGCGGTTCCGTTCGATGTCTGGCAGTGCCTTCCGGCAGCAGCTATTCCCGCAGACAGATCGATGAACTGACGGATATTGCCAGGCATCTTGGTGGTAAGGGACTGGCTTTCACGAAAGTGGAGTCTGGCGATCTCACTGCAGGAATCAGCAAGTTTTTATCAGATGACGAGAAGCAATTGATCATCAAATCTACCCAGGCTGATGAGGGTGATCTGATTTTATACGCTGCTGATAGTGATAAGGTAGTATTCAAGGTGCTGGCAGAGATACGTAATCATTTAGGCGCAGAGCTCAAGCTATATGATCCCTCTGAATTTAATCTGCTGTGGATCACGGATTTCCCCATGTTTGAATATAATGAGGAAGCTTGTCGCTGGGAGACTATGCACCACATGTTCACTATGCCCTGTGAGGCTCATCTTCACTATTTTGAGCGCGGTGAGCTGGATAAAATTGATGGTCAGTTATATGATCTGGTCTGCAACGGAGTAGAATTATCTTCCGGCAGCATAAGGTGTCACCGTCTGGATATCCAGAGAAAGATTTTTGATGTTCTGGGATTCAGTGAAGCGGAGCTGCAGCAGAAATTTGGATTTTTTTTGAATGCTCTCAAATTTGGCACACCACCTCATGGTGGCATTGCCCCCGGAGTAGACCGTCTTGTGATGCTGATGACTCATGCTGCAAGTCTGCGTGATGTGATCGCGTTCCCCAAAACGCTCCAGGCGGTTGATCTTATGAGCGATGCCCCGGGAATAGTAGATAAAGCCCAATTGCAGGAACTGGGCATTTCAATCGATGAGCAGGGCTAAATTAGCTGCTCACTTACTGATATGAAGATAGCTCAGCAAACCTTTGGCTGCAAGATCAATCAGTATGAAACTATCTGCATACTCAATGAATTTTTGCAGTCCGGCTGGCAGCAGGTAGATTTCTCGCAGCCTGCTGATGTCTATCTGGTTAATTCCTGCACTGTAACAAACCGTACTGATTACAAAAGCAGAAATGCCATCCGAAAGGCTATTGAACATAAAAAAATGAATAAAAATGTCATCATAGTGGTCACGGGCTGCTATGCTCAGCTTAATTATAATGCCCTAAAAGAGATGCAGGCGGTTGATTATATCATTGATAATAATCACAAAAACACTGTATTTCAGGTTATTAATGGTTTAGCTGCAACAAAATTCACTGATATTGCTCTGGCAGAGGAATTTGCGGAGCAATCTACTGCCAACATGATAAATCGTCACCGTGCTTTTATCAAAGTGCAGGATGGCTGCGATTTTTTTTGTGCTTATTGTGCAGTAGCTTATGCTCGGGGGCGATCACGCAGTCGCAATGCCATAAATATTATTGAGCAGATAAAAGCACTGGTTCAGAATGGCTATCAGGAATTCGTGCTGAGCGGTATTAATCTTGGCTTATATGGCAGGGAAAAAAGTGATAATTATCTTTTACCACACCTTTTGGATGATATCCACAAGCTTAGTGGTGTGAATATGATCAGATTATCATCAATAGAGCCGCAATTATTCAGCAGCGAACTGCTCTCTTTTTTAGCAGACAGCAAAAAGATTGCTCCTCACTTTCATATTCCGCTCCAATCCGGTAGCGATAAATTGCTAAAATTAATGGGCAGAAAATACAGTACAGAAGATTTTAAAATTACGCTAGACAAAATTCTGACTATCTATCCCGATGCAGCTTTGGGATTTGATGTAATTGCCGGCTTGCCCTCAGAAAGCGAAGCCTGCTTTCTGGAGACTAGAGAATTCTTGGAAAAAATCCCCTTTGCCTATCTGCATGTGTTTCCTTATTCCCGCAGAAGCGGCACAAAAGCCTGCTCTATGCCGGATCAGATCAATGGCAAAATTTCTCACCAAAGGGTTGTGGAACTAAACAGATTGTCACTACAAAAAAAGAAAGCATACAAGCAGAAACTGATTGATGAACAAGTTACGCTCGCCGCCATACTCGAAAGCAGAAAAAACAATTATTACACAGGGCTGAGTGACCACTATATTCGCATCTATTGCCGCAGCAAAAATCTAAAAGAGGGTATGATGATCAAAGGTTATGCCACCGGATTCGTAGAGGATGGCTTGCTGCTTGAGGTGATAGATGATTGAGATAAAAAATATTTCTATTGCTTTCAACGAACATGAGGTGCTGCAAAACATTAATTTTGAGATCAGGGAGCAGGAGACTATTTTGGTAGTGGGGCAGAGCGGCAGCGGTAAAAGCGTACTGATGAAGATTATTGCCGGTTTACTCGTGCCCGATACCGGCTGCGTCCTTATCGATGGCATTTCTCTGCAATCTATTCACATCCGTCATTCTATAAAAACCCGCGAAAAATTGGCGATGCTTTTCCAGGGCAGTGCTTTACTGGATTCTCTAAACGTCTATCAAAATATTGCGTTACCTCTTTTTGAGCACTCTTCCTTATCTTCAGAGCAGATAGAAAAGCTGGTCAGAGAAAAACTGGAACTGGTGGGTTTGGATGATATCCTTTCTTATATGCCTTCCGAACTAAGCGGTGGTATGAAAAAACGAGTTGCCTTTGCTCGGGCAGTTATCACTAATCCTCGCTATATTATCTATGACGAGCCCACCACGGGACTGGACCCGGTGCTGGCATCTGAAATTATTGCACTCATCAGCAAAATGCACAAATCGCATAAAACCGCCACTATAATTGTCACCCATGATCTATATTGTCTGGAAAAAATCTCAGGTAGAGTAATTATGCTGGCTGATAGTAATATTATCTTTGACGGTAAATATTCAGATTTTAAAAATGCCGGTGATAGCAGAATCCAAAGATTCTTGTATTCCACAGAAAGGTAGTGATATGAAATTTAATGAAAAACAGAACAAAAACAATATGCAGGTTGGCATTTTTGTGGTCATCGGCCTGATCATTCTTATTTTCGCCTGGGCCTGGTTGACTGATACTCTCAAAAAGGGTGATCTCACAAATCTGAAAATATCATTTCCCAGTGCAATTGGTCTCGAAGTGGGCGATGGTGTGCTTATTCTGGGTATAAATCAGGGGAAAGTTACCCGATTAAGTATTGATGGCAACAAGGTTATCGCCGATCTTGCCGTTAAACTAACGGAACCACTTAAAGAAGGCACTCAATTTATCATCAAAAATACTTCCCTGATGGGCAGTACCCGTGTGGTAATTATTCCCGGTACCGGCTCAAAACTCCTGGATACTTCCCGGATTATCACCGGTGAAGTAGAATCGGGCATCACAGAATTGGCTGGCGGGGCCGGCATTGTTTTATCCGAATTTAGTTCTCTGCTAAAAGCCCTTAATTCTGAGGAGGGTATGATCAGAAAATATGCTCAACTGGCTGATTCCTTGCAGTCCTCTGTCGCCGGCATTAATAATTTTATTTCCGATAATACGGAAAATCTATCAATCACTGCAGAAAACCTGGCAAATTCCAGCACTGGAATGGCAAAGCTGATCAATGATAATATGGCTCAGATAGACAGCACGATTGCCGGAGCAGACAGCCTCATGCAAAATTTAAATCGGGCAGGCAGGTCTATCAATATTCTAGCCCAGGAAATTATCTTGATCAGTCAGCAATTAAACAACCGGAATTCCACTTTCTCTGAGCTGACTGGCGATGATGAATTATATCAAAAACTACTTTCTTCTACTGCTGCCCTGGATAGTTTGCTCAAAGATATTAAAGAAAACCCTAAAAAATATCTCACAGTTAAGATTTTTTAAAAAAAATGAAAAAAGCACTCATTATTTTCTTTATCCTCTGCCTTTCTATTTCCGTCTCTGCCCAATACTATGGAAAAAATAAGATTCAGATGGGAAAGACCAATTGGCACAAGATGCAGACGCTGCACTTTGATATCTATTATCCTGATGAAGACGATGAATTTGGCAAAATTGCTGCTCTCTGTGCCGAAGAAGCTTATTATTTTCTGCGGGAAGATTTCCGCACTCCCATAAAAAACCGCATCCCCATTATCTTCTACAGCTCGCACCAGGATTTTGAAGTCACTAATATTATCCCGAATATCCTCTCCGAGGGCGTCGGCGGGTTCACGGAAAGTCTGCATAACCGCGTTGCCATGCCCTTCTCCGGCAGCTTCCGTGATATGGAAAAAACTCTTATTCACGAGCTTACACATGCCTACGTTAATGCTCTTGCTCCCAATGGCGGCTATGCGATAAAAACCCGCTCGCTACCTTTCTGGCTCTCTGAAGGGCTGCCGGAATTCTTTGCCGTTAACGGCTCCAGTATCTATAATAATATGTTCATTATGGACCTTATTTATAATAATAACCTGATCAATCTCGAAGAAGTAGGCGGCTATTATGCCTATAGAGAGGGAGAATCCTTCCTGAAATTTATTGAAGATGAATATGGGCGTGACAAAGTGATGGAAATTTTCTATTCAGCCCGGGTAAATAATCATGATGTCTTTTCAAAAAAGCTATTTAACATGGATTTTAAGGACCTTCAGCTCCGCTGGGAAAATCAGCTTAAAAGAACTTATTTTGATATTTATAGTGATTATCAGATACCCGCGGAAATTTATGAAAAAAGAACATCTTCCCAGAAGGATGGCTCATACCGCAATAATGCCCCTCGCTTCTCGCCCGATGGCATTAAATATGCCTGGTTCTCAAATAAAAAAATTACAGATGGCATTTATATGACCGATAGATTAGACCTTTTGCCGGTCATCGAGCTCTACCGCAGCGGCGTGAAGGGCAAAGTAGAAGAATTCCACTTTAAAAAAAATAATCTTAGCTGGTTTCCTGACAGCACTCATATTGCTTTCGCTGCCAATACCTCTATTGGTGATCGTATCTATTGCCTGAATACAGAAATCCGGAAAATCACCAGAACTATCAGCTTTGATTCTATTAAGGTCATCCACGAAATTGATGTCTCACCCGAGGGCGATAAAATTGTTTTCTCCGGGATTCAGGGCACTTATTCAGATATTTTTATCTATGATCTCAATACACAAATTCTGCAGAGAATCATGAAAGACAGATATAATGATGCTGCTCCACGCTGGTCCCCCGACGGCTCAAAAATTGCCTTCCAATCTGAACGCGTTCCTCAAAATATCCCCGATAAAGAACATGTCTTTGATAATTCTGTGACTAATTTATATTATTATGATCTGTTATCACAGAAAATTTATCAGGTTACTTCCGAGCTATATGATTGCTATCATCCCGTATGGAGCTGGGATTCCTCCTGCCTCCTTTATCTGGCGGATGACGAACCTGCCGTAAATATTAAAGCCAAAAATATTAACACCGGTTCTTATGCCCAGGTTACAAAAGTTATTGCCGGAATCGCGGATTTTGACCTGGCACCGCAGGATAAAAATCTCTTGTTCTCCTGCTTTAACGAGGGGTCATGGGATTTGTATCTGGCTTCTAAACCACTAAATGATCTGGAATGGGAAGATTGTCCCGTGCCACATGAAGTAATATTAGAAGACGATTTCTGGACTACTTATGATCTTGAACGCATTAAATACTTTGGCAAGACTAATCTGGCTTTCAAGAAACCGACTCCACATAGCTTTATAGATAGTGAACTGGCAGAAATGTATGATATCAATATAGATTCCGGGCCAGATACCACTATTGTGGAATATAACCGTACAATAGACAAAAAACCAGACCTGCCTAATGAACCGGAAATCGTTAATTACCGGACTAAAATGAAAATTGATTATTTCTGGGGCGGACTGGCTTATTCATCATCCGGCACCTATGCCATGCTGGATATCTGGGCAAGCGATATCCTGGGTAATCATTCTCTCTACGGCAGTATCAATGTCTCCGGCGATATCGAAAATTCCAGTTTTCTGATCCAATACCTTAATCTGGAAAGAAGAAATGATTACGGCGGCGGAGGGTTTTATCTTAATGATGAGACGATCTACCGCATCTATTATAATGACTTCGTACCTGATGACTATTATCGCAAAAGAGTGAGGCAGTTGGGTATCTTTGGTGCCTTTATCCATCCCTTTGATAAATACTGGCGGGCAGAATTACAGGTTGCACTGCTCAGGCAGAACACCTTCAGGGACTGGTGGGATAGAGCCAATGGCGAATGGCTCACAGAATACCTGAATCCTCAATTTGCCCAAAGCACCGGCTTAAAGACCCGAGAAGATGCCTGGCTAATCGCTCCACAAATCAGCTTTGTGCATGATAATGCCCTCTATGACGCAGTAGGTCCCGTTTCCGGCTGGAAGGGATACCTCAATCTCAGAAAAGGCTTCTCTAATGAATCTTATACCTATGCCTATTCCGACCTTAGAAAATATCTCTTCTTTGCCAAAAAATATGCCTGGGCAAACCGTCTGATTGCAGGATGGATCGATGGCGAAACTTCCAGCGCATTCGATCTCGTGGGCTTTTATGGGGTGCGAGGCTTTGATGATAGCGAAATTATAGGCACAAATAAAATCATGCTTAGCACAGAACTTAGATTCCCCATGATAGATAATCTCTCGCTTGCCTTCCCGGTTCCCATCAGATTCTATGGCATCAGGGGCTCCGCTTTCATCGATATTGGTGCCGTCTGGGATAAGGCAAGCTCATTCAATTTCTCAAACGATGGCACTCTAATCACGCCCAAAATGGGTTTCGGTTTTGGACCACGTCTCAATATGGGCTACTTCGTCCTGAAATTCGATATCGCCTGGGCGACAAATCTTGACCAGGTAAGCAAACCCAGATACTATCTCTGGCTTATAGAAAATTTCTGATTAATCTTCCTTCCAGCTTACTACACCTTTCTCATGTGTTTCTCAAATTCGGTAAATATTTCGGGAGGCAACCGACGCGGCTTCCCGTTGTGAGCATAAACCCCTTCGATAGTGATGCGGCTGCATAATCTGTTATCTACTATCATCTCCTGCATCCATAAACCCCGCAGACGATTACCACTCACCACCCAGCTCTTGATCAGTACATTGGCTTCCAATTGCACTCCAATAATAAAATCCAGCTCTACTCTCTTTACATATATTGATATGCCCAAAGCCTGAAGCTGACGCACGGGTAAGCCTATATCCTCCAGAAATACCGACCGCGCCTCTTCATATAAATGAAGATAATTTGAATTATTCAGGTGTCCATAAATATCACACTCATAACCAAATACTCTCCTTCTGTATTCATGGATCATCAATTACTCCTTCTATACTTTTATCTCTTTCAAATATCATCATTTTCACCCAATTTATCTGTCAAGTTTTGTCTTTATCCTGGCATACCCCCGAGACGGGAGACGGGAGGCGGGAGGCGGGAGACGGGAGAAGAAAATGAGTAGCCCCGTGCTTTAGCTCGGGGTTGGCGATGCCCCCGGCCCCTTATCGGGATTTATCCCTAAATTTATGCGGAAATAAGAGCTGTAGTTGAGACTCGTGTCAGATTTTTTCCTGGGGCTTCTCCCATTACATAAGATGCGGCAAGAAACAATCGTAAAGACGGATGGTTGATATATAAGTAATGGAAATTAGTCGAGTTCGAGAATAGTGGTAGAGATGGGGGATAGGATAATATTGGTATCTATGTGTTCAGCTTCGATATTATGCGGGTGGTGTTTATCATCAAAGATAATGCGCCAGATGCCTTCGGGGAGTTTGCACTCTATTTTTTTATTTAAGGGGTTATAGAAAACGATCAGGTCTGTTTCATTATTGAGACCATCTATAAACAGGGCAATAATTTTGGTGTTTATCCCTTTTTTGAGTGGTCTGATTCTTTTTTTTATGAGGTTGGGGTTTTCGATTCTAAGTGCGGGGTATAATTTTCTTAGGGTGATAAGTTTTTTTAGATAATCGAAGAGGTCATAGTAGGTGATTTTTCTTTGCCAGTCCAGTTGATTAATGTCATCGTCGGCTTTATAGGAATTTTTTATTTCGTTTTCGGGAGCGGATTTTGTTCTTTTTGAGCGGAGGAATTCGCAGCCGGCGTGCAGGAAGGGGATACCTTGACTGGTGATAATTATAGCGAGAGCCAGTCTGGCTCTTTTCAGGATTTGTTTTTCGTCGGTTTCGGGCAGGGTAAGCTTGAGTTTATCATACAGAGTATAATTATCATGAGCAGAGACATAATTAATGGTTTCAGAGGGGTTTGCGGAGAAATCATCAATGCTTCCCATTAAGCCGGATATAACTTTATCTTTGAGATGATCTGCGCCCATGACCCATCCTTTGGCGGTGCCATCGGTATCGCCGCGGAGAGCATCACGGAAGTGGTCGTTAAAAACTGCGAAGCCCAGATTTTTCTGGGTACCCATGAGCGTGGGATTTTTAAGAGGGGAGGCGCCGCCTGCCCAGGGTTCGCCGTAGATGAGCACGTCTTTTTTTATTTTTCTCAGGTTATCAGTAATTTGCTTCATAGTGGTGATATCTATCAATCCCATCAGGTCAAATCTAAAGCCATCGATTTTGAATTCCGTGAGCCAGTATAGCAGAGATTCCAGGATATATTTTCTCACCATTGGTTTTTCGGTGGCGATTTCATTACCGCAGCCGGAGCCATTTGTATAGTGACCGGCATTATCCATGCGATAGAAGAATTCCGGCATAAAAGTATCAAAGACAGAAAATGGTGCTCCCACATCTGCGGTGTGGTTATAAACTACATCCATGACGACCATAAAGCCTTGATTATGCAGGGACATGATCATCTGTCGAAATTCCAGGAGGCGGCGACTGTCTTCGGGGTGAAGAGAATAGCTACCTTCGGGGACATTATAGGCACAGGGGTCATAGCCCCAGTTGCGGATTTTGGCAGGATTGGTGCCGGATTCATCTACCGTATTAAAATCAAAGACGGGTAGGAGCTGAATGACATTTACGCCAAGATCGGTGAGGTGCTGCAATCCGATGGGCACGTTTTTTTCTTTGGATTTCAGATTTCCCGACCAGGTAAGTCCCAGATATTTCCCGCGGAGTTCGGGAGGTCCCTGCCAGAGGGGAGAAATGGAGAAATCGCGGATATGCAATTCATAAATAACGGCATCAAGTGGAGAATTAAGGTGAATATCCTTTTGCTGCTGCCATTTAAGCGGGAAGCTTTTTTTTTCGTCAAAGACCAGCGATTTTTTGCTGTTCAGCGATAAAGCTCTGCTGTATGGGTCTATCTGGGAATAGGTATTTTGATCGATAGTGATTTCATAGAGATAGTAGAAATTTTCCCAGTTACCGGGTATATTAGCCTGCCAGACGCCGTATTTGGTGTATTCCATTTCCTGGAGATGATCGGGCATTTCGGCAGTGGGTTTTTTATAGAGAAGCACCTTGAGATTATCTGCAACGGGGCTCCAGATTTTGAAAGTAGTATTCTTTGGGGACCATCTGCAACCCAGGTCATCAGGCGCGTAAAAATATTCCGGCTGGTCAAAGATATCGCGATTGATGAGCTTTATTTTATTGTGGGAGAGATAATCAAGATAATAGGTGCGGTGGGGCAGAAGTTTTTGTTTTGTGTGCAGGATCAATTCCAGATTCTGGAATTCAAACATTCTGTTTTTCAGGATAAAGCGAACCTTATCACCTGTTAATAGATAGCCGTTTTCCGGAAATGAGCCGGCATTTGGATTAACCTTGAGGTTATCTTTTTTGGGGTACCAGATGAAGCCGTTTTCTATGAACTTAAATTCTTTATTTTTTACTTTTTTGAGGGGGAGTTCGCAATAGTATTGATGTTCGGTTTTATCCCAGAGCATCTTTCCTTCCGGCAATATCTGCCAATTAAAGAAATCTCCTGTAACATGCAGGGATAGTGGTTCTGTTTCCACCGCTGTGATATCCAGGGACTTATCAAATTCATCCCAGAGGCGGAAGCTTTCGGGATGAAATGAGAGGATATCATCGGTTTGGGTGATAGTGAGTCTCACGAGGAAAGATTCATCAATAAAGGCAACTACGGGATGCTGCAATTTATCACTCCTGCAAATTTTTTATGGATTAATTCGCGGGTGTAGAAATTTTGTCAATGATAAAGGCGAATTGGAGTGCAATCTCTTTCAGGTAATCATATCTGCCGGAGGAGCCGCCGTGTCCTGTATCATAGATTTTTAGTAGAAGAGTATTATTATCAGTTTTATATTTTCTTATTTTGGCAGCCAATTTTGCTGGTTCCCAGAAGTTAACGCGAGGGTCATAGAATCCGCCGGTGAGCATAATATTGGGATAATCCTGGGGTATCACGTTATAATATGGGCAATATGAGAGCATATATTCAAATTGCTCTTTAATCATGGGATCACCCCATTCTTCGTATTCAGAGACCGTGGCAGAAAGCGAGGGGTCCAGCATGGTATTGATCAAATCTACAAATGGGACATCGCCAATAGCGACCTTGAAGAGTTCGGGGCGTCTATTAGTAACTGTGGCGATAAGCAAGCCTCCGGCGCTGGCGCCTTCGATAGTTAGAAGCTGGGGGCTGGTGAAATCATTAGCGATCAAAAATTCGCTGCAGGCGATAAAATCTGTGAAAGTATTCATTTTATTCATCATTTTGCCTGCTTCATACCACTTTGAACCCATTTCACCCCCGCCGCGGACGTGAGCAATAGCCCAGCAGAAGCCTCTATCCAGGAGGCTCAATTTGGTCACGGAGAAATAGGGGTCACTGTTATCGCCATACGCGCCATAGCCGGAGAGAAGCAGCGGGTGACTGCCATTCTGGCGAAAAATCTCTGAGTTATAGACCAGTGAGACTGGGATTTTTTCGCCATCTTCAGCAGTAGCGTATAGTCTTTTTGCTTGATAAATTTCCTTATTAAATCCGTTTAGGGGTTGTTCTTTGAGCAGGAGATGCTGTTTTTTTTGCAGGTCATACTCAAAAATCTGCCAGGGGGACTGCATGGATTCTATCCGGTAGCGTAATTTAGTGCTTTCATATTCGGGCATACTGCCGGCAAATAGTTTTGCCGTATCATTGGGAGGAAAAATTATGTCTTCTTCTCGAGAGTGGATATTCATTATCCTTATTTTGTCTTGATAATTCTCAGTTTCAAAGAAAATGAGATAGTCTTTAAGCAAGTGCAGATCAAAAGTTACATTATCGCGATGGGGCAGAAAAACCTGCCAGTTTTCTTTTGCCGGCTTATCTTCGGGTGTGACCATCAATTTATAGTTCAGGGCATTTTCATTAGTATAGATGAAGAAATTATTTTCATGATGATAGAGATAGTATTGGATATCCGGCAGACGGGGAGTAACGAGCTTCGGGTTTTTCCAGGGCTGGCTGGCGGGGAGGAAGCGTATTTCCGAGCTGGTTTTGGAAGCTGTGCCCACGATGATATATCTGCGATTTTTTGTTGCATACACGTAGGTATAAAAGGCTTCATTTTTTTCTTCATAGATCATATCGTCGTTATCGAAGCTATCACCCAGGCGGTGTCGCCAGACCTTGTCTGTTCTACCGGCGGCATCTGTAGTGCAATAGAACAGGGTTTCATTATCATTTGCCCAGCAGATATCATCAACATTTTGCAGTGTGTCTGCGGAGGTGGTATTTGTCAGCAGGTTTTTCACATATAGTGTATAAAATTCTGAACCGTTATAATCAGCGAGATAGGCGAGGAATTTGCCATCAGGAGAGAGCTTGAAATCTCCTATCTGAAGATAATCGCGATTTTCTGCCAGCACATTAAGATCGAGATAGATTTCTTCCGGGGCGGCGAGGCTGCCACGTTTGCGGCAATAGATGCTATACTGCGAGCCTTCCTGCTCACGGCTGTAATACCAGTAATCACCTATCCGGCAGGGTACAGAAATATCATTTTCCGGCAGGCGGCTGCGAAACTCATTATATAACGAGTCCTGTAAACCAAGTAAACCAGACATGACAAAATCCGTATATTCATTTTCCTGATCGATGTATTGCAGGGCGGCGGGATTTTTTCGTGATTTATCTTTGAGCCAGTGAAATTCATCATCCAGTGAAACGCCATGGATCACCGTTTTGTAAGGTATTTCCTGGGCGACAGGTGGATTCTGTCCACTCACGAAATAAATTACTGAAATCAGTAACCAAAAAAACACTACTTTCTTTTGCATCAGCAAGCCCCAATTAATTTTCTTCTAATGTATCCGGGATGCAAGAATCGTTCCAGAAGTGAGAAGCTCATGAAAATACTGCGTTTTGGTAATTTCATAAATCTGCCGCAAGCTGAGCAGCCATGAAGCCACAAGAGGATTTTAGCTGTCTCTTTAGCCGGAGGTGAAAGTTGTATAGATATTTCAGGCATCCCCCTGTTTTTTTATTTACATGGTAGTTAGCTCTTTGGTAATAATGGAGTTACACAGGCTGTAGCGGGAAGATTTAAAAATTACTCTGAAAAAGGGTATTACTATAACCGCTAAGGTTGAATCCCGTGGAAAAGGGACTGACACGGGTTTCAACTACAGGTTTTACTACTACATAAATTTTGGGATAAATCCCGATTAGGGGGTGGGGTATCGCCGACCCCGAGCTAAAAGCTCGGGGCAATTCATTTCTCTTCACTTCTCACTGTTTACTCCTCACTTCTCACTTCTCACTTCTCACTCCTCACTTATTACTGTTCACCGTAATTATGGCATCCTCCTGGTTTTATTATTTTTGGTATAGTTAAATGATCCATATTATGTGAGATAACAATTGTTGTCAAAGTCAACCATTGCGAAGGTCTTTCGACCATTCGGTGCGTCACGAGGCGGCGTACATCTAGCTGGTGAAAGTCCAGTCCGGTTAATTTTCTGTTCGACCGGAAGT
>CAZRXY010000072.1:0-9958 GCA_964604155.1 uncultured Candidatus Cloacimonadota bacterium
TTCGATGTGGATGAGGGTGATATTCTCACACTCTCTGCCTCTGGCAATACTATGATCAATGTGGAAATAACCGATCTGTTCGTTACCTTCTCTGCCGCTCTGGATTGGCATGGTGCAGAAATCATTACTTTCCAGGTAGAAGACCTGGAAGGTGCCACGGCTACAGACGAGGTGGAAGTGATTGTGATCCCCGTTAATGATCCGCCTGTGATCAATCTGCCTGAGAATTTCAGCTTCGATGAAGATACAGAACTGGTGGAAGATTTCAGCAGCTATATTTCTGACGTGGATCAGGATGATCTTATTCTAACTGCCACGGGTAATACCGAAATCCAGGTGGAGATTGATGGCTATCTGGTTACCTTCACTGCCACAGAAAACTGGTTTGGCTCAGAAACTATCACCTTCACAGTCGATGATCAGCAGGCAAGAACCACTGCTTCCGATCAGGTAGTTGTTACAGTTTTACCTGTAAATGATCCACCTGTTCTTGAAGACTTCCTGCCTACTAATCTCGAAATCACTCTCGATGCCGTTCAGTATTCTGATTTCTCCATTAATGCTACAGACGTGGATGATGAATTAGCTTATAACTGGTATTTCAATGAACTTCTTATTTCCGGCGAAAACACCTCAGCTTATTCTCACTACTTTGACAGCAATGGTGAATTTGATATTACTGTGGTAGCAGACGATGGCGAATACTCAGTAAGCGTAACCTGGAATATAGTTGTTTATCTTGGGCCGGTTTATACTCCTGTAGTATATCAAAACAGCACTCTGGTTCACGGAGAAGTGAGCTTTAACGGCTTACCTGTAAGTGATGCAGATCAAATAGCTGCCTTTGTAAATGACGAATGTCGCGGTGTTGCCAATGCCGTCTATTATCCCGCTGGAGATTATTCACTCGTGGATATAGTAGTGTATGGTGATCTGCCTGCTGAAGAGATCAGTTTCCTGCTTTATGATTATGCTGCTAACCAGGAATACACTCTGGCGATAACCTATACGAGTAATCCGGGTGGAGAACTGGGAGCGGATACTCCAATCGAACTCTACTTCAGTGATGGCTCAGCTCCAGAACTGATTACTCAGCAGATTGAAATGTCTCCTGGCTGGAACCTGATATCGCTTAATGTGGTGCCGGAATCCTACCTGATTGAGGATGTCTTTGCCGATCTGCTGGCTAATAACTATATCCTTAAAATCAAGGACGAACAGCTTAGTTACGATCCAAATCTGCCTCCGGAATACAGTTCTCTCTTTGAAATGCTCCCTGAAAAAGGCTACTATGTGAGAATCGATCCGGCGATATCAGTAAACGTAACGTTAGCTGTAGATGGCTACGAAATCAACCCCGCAGATTACCCAATAGAGCTTGCTACCGGCTGGAGCCTTGTGAGCTATTTGCCGCAGGTTGTTATAGATACTCAAGAAGCGCTGGCTACTATTCATGACAATCTTATCAAAGTTAAAGATATTTCTTACAGCTATGATCCATTGCTGCCACCGGAATTTAATACTCTCGATGTGCTGGTTCCCGGAGTGGGATACTGGGTCAATATGGAAAATATCGATATACTCATTTATCCGCAAAATGGTACTTCGCGCGAGTTCTTCCTGCCGAAAAGTTATTTCTGGAAACCGGTTATCTATACTAACAGCACCATTGCTTATGGTCATGCTTTTATGAATGGCGAACCGGCTACAGGCACTATAGCTGCATTTGTGGGTGATGAATGTAGATCTGTGATTGATCTCAATCAGGGCTGCTTCTCTCTGGTTATCAATGGCGAAATCCCGGAAAGTGCCAGCTTTAAGCTGTTCACTGACGACGCTGTTTATGATTCACAGATGAGCATTTCCACTGATCCCGGTTATGATGTCGCAGGTCTGCATATCGATTTTAATTCCAGCCAGATTATCATACCCACTTCTTTGAAGATGATCTATCCTAATCCTTTCAACCCGCTAACCAGTATTGCATTCAGTTTGCAGAGCAATGACATTGTCACCATTGATGCCTATAATGTTAAAGGTCAAAAAGTTGATCGCATTATCCAGGCAGAATATCAGCAGGGTGAGCACAGCGTTTCCTGGAACGCCGAAAACCTTGCCAGCGGTGTGTATTACATCAGCTTCAGAACTACAAATCATCAAGAAATTTCAAAAGTTATCCTTATGAAATAGGATAACAGATTATAGAAACAGGCGGGTTTTATCCCGCCTGTTTTTGTTTTATCCTGAAATCAAATAAATTAACTTGACCACCCATTTAGTATTATTATACTGTGAACAGTAGCTGAGAAGCATAAAGGAGAAATATGGATAAAGATGATATTTCACGCAATAAAACTATATTAGCTCGGTCTGAAAATTCCCAAGAGCAAATAAATATCGATGTGTCTCTGCCGGCAGTAGTGTATCGCCGTGCTCTGGACGGTGCTGGAACTGTGAAATATATCAGCCCGGTGATTAGCCGTTTAACAGGTTATCCCGCTGAAGATTTTATTGGTGACTCCCAGAGAAATTATTTTGAGATTATTCATCCTGAGGATCAGGAAAGAGTGAAACAGATAATCACTCAAGCTATTACAGAACAGAGCGAATTCATTACGGAATATCGAATTATCAGAGCTGATGGCAGCACTGTGAGAGTTTTGGACAAAGGGAAGAAAAATAATTATTCTACTGATAGAACCACCTTCCTGGATGGATTGCTTATTGATGTCACGAATCTTTATAATAGTGAATTTGCCATTGGCAGCCAGAATAATCTGATAGATAGTATTTTAAATGCCATTCCGGATATTATCGGCATTCAGAACCCCGATCATTCTATCATCCGCTATAATCAAGCCGGATATGATTTTCTGGGTATGACGCCTCAGCAAGTGGCAGGTAAAAAGTGTTTTGAGCTTCTTGGAAGGGATAGTGAATGCGATCAATGTGCCACCCGCATTGCCTACAAAACCAAAAAACTGGAAAAACTGCAAAAGTATATACCGGAACTGGATGTATATCTCGATTGCATTAGCAATCCCGTGCTGGATGATGAAGGAAACGTGATCCTGATTATTGAGCAATTACGCGATATCACTCAGCAGAAACGCTCCGAAATTGCCCTGAAAGAAAGCGAAAAAAAATACAGACTGTTTGCTGAAAATGCCTCAGATGTCATCTGGATGATGGATTTGAGCGGAAAATTCACCTATATGAGCCCCTCTGTCATGACTCTGCGAGGATTTTCTCCTCAAGAAGCTCTAATGCAGAACTTCGATGATACAATGTCTCCCACCTCAACAAAAATTGCCCAAAAGGTACTTAATAATGCCACAAAATCAATCATTAACGGGAAAAAACCACCCTCGGTTACCCTATCACTGGAACTAAAACACAAAGATGGCAGACCTATATGGGCAGAAATAAAGATAAGCGCAATTTATGATGAAGATGATAAATTCCAATACTTTCTGGGAGTAACAAGAGATATCTCGGAACGCAAAAAAAGTGAGGATTCCATTGCTGAGCAGAAATTGTATATTGAATCCGTACTGGAAGCAATACCAGACCTTACTTTTGTTCTAGATGCCACCGGTTTTTTTATTGATCTTAAGGCAGGGCATAGTGAAGAATTATATCTGCCTCGTGAACACTTTATTGGGAAAAATGTAATGGATGTGATGCCTTTGCCGCTCTCTGAGCAATTAATGGACGGCATCAAAAAGATTGCAGGCGGATTATCAATTGCGTACATCCAGTATCAACTTCCAGTAAATAACAAAATCCTTGATTTTGAAGCAAGATTATCACCCCTGAAAAACAACAAAGTGATTGCCATGGTGCGGAATGTTACCGAACAAAAAAAATCTGAAGCACTACAGGAACTTCTGCTAAATATAGCCGAAAGATATATTAATACTCCCCTGGATAATGTTGGAGATATTATTAATTCTTCACTTAAAGAGATGGGTGAATTTGTGAAAGCAGACAGAGCTTATATTTTTGATTACAATTGGGATAAGCAAATCTGCACTAATACTTATGAGTGGGTGGCAGATGGAATCACCCCCGAGATTGATAATCTTCAAAAAGTACCGCTTGCTCTTATGCCGGACTGGGTAGATGCTCACAAAAATGACCGGCCTATGTATATCCCAGATACAGCAAATCTATTGCCTGATAATCCAGTCAGGCAAATTGTTGAACCGCAGCACATAAAAAGCCTTATCACTTTTCCGCTTATCGATGATAAAAACTGCCTCGGTTTCGTAGGCTTTGATTCCGTAACGTCTCTGCACAAATATTCCAAAAAAGATAGAGATTTGCTGATGGTCTTCGCCCAGATGCTCGTTAATATCAGAAATAGAACTATCTCTCAGGAACTTATAACCACCCAGATAAATGTCCAGAAGCTGATTACTAAGATTTCCACAGACTTTGTCTCTGTCGATAATCAGAATATTGACGATAAAATTGATGCCATGCTCAAAGAAATCGGACTGTTTTTCAATGTCGATAGAGGCTATGTTTTTTCTTTCTCTAATGCTGCAAAACTTATCACCAATACCCACGAATGGGTGGCAAAAGGCATCAGCTCTCATAAAAATGATATTGTCGATTTCCCCATTGATAATATTCCCTGGCTAAAAAAACTGCTCCTGGCAAATAAGATCATCTATATCCCTGATGTAAGCATGTTACCAAAAGAAGCAGAGGCAGAAAAAATTATCTTTACCCAGCAGAATATAAAATCACTGCTGAATGTTCCTGTTATCAGTAATGGAAAGATCATTGGATTATTAGGGTTAGATGCAGTAAAAGATACGAAAATTCTCAACGAAAACCAGATTGACGTGCTCAAAGTGATGGCAAATACTCTCTCCGATGCCTTTTCAAAGGTTAATGCCGAAAATGAACTGATCAAAGCAAAAAATATCGCCGAAGCTGCTAATCGCGCTAAATCTGAATTCCTTGCCAATATCAGCCACGAAATTAGAACCCCTATGAACTCTATTCTCGGCTTTAGCGAAGTGATGCTGAATACCTCGTCTGATCATAAACAAAAAAATTATCTGAAAACTATTCTCGATAGCGGAAAAATTCTGATGTCTCTGATCAATGATATCCTCGATCTCTCTAAAATCGAAGCCGGTAGAATGGAATTATCTCCCGAACCTGCCGACCTCAGGATTATTATCAACGAGATAAAACAGCTTTTCCAACAGAAAATTATGGAAAAAAATATCGAGTTTATCATTGATATTGATGATAATTTTCCCCAGACTATTCTCATAGACGAAATAAGGCTGAGGCAGATACTCCTAAACCTCACCGGTAACGCCGTGAAATTCACGCACAAGGGATTCGTTAAACTAAAGGTTACCATTCTTCGCCAGAACGGCGGTTCAATAGATTTTGTTATCGCTGTGATAGATAGCGGGATTGGTATTGCAGAAAAGGAACACAAGTTTATTTTTGAATCCTTCAGCCAGCAGGCGGGGCAGGATACCAGAAAGTATGGCGGCACCGGCTTAGGGCTCACTATCAGCAAACGCCTCTGCGAACTGATGCACGGAAAAATCAGCCTGTCTAGCGCACTCGGTAAAGGTAGCAGCTTTAATGTTACTTTTTCCGAGATTAAATACTCCGATGATTTCGTCGAACAGGAAGGGCAATTCTTATGGGATGCCGATGATATCACCTTCAGTCCTGCCAAAATCCTTGTTGTCGATGATGTGCCTCACAATCGCAGCCTCGTCCAATCTTATCTGGAAAATTATAACCTTGATATCTATGAAGCCGAAAATGGCGAAATGGGTGTCCAAATTGCCCAAGCTGTCCTGCCCCAACTGATTCTCATGGATATTAGAATGCCCGGCTTAAACGGATATGAGGCTACAAAAAAAATTAAGAAACTCAAGGATACTGCTCACATCCCCGTGGTGGCTTTCACAGCTTCTACCATGAAAAGCGAGCTGGCTGAAATTCATGTACTCTTTGATGGCTACCTCCGCAAACCCGTGCAAAAAAAATTACTTGTTAATGAAATTGCCAATTTTCTAACCTGCCAGAAATGCCTGAAAACTCCTGATAACCACCAAAAATCAGTCACTAATCTTAATGATAACTTCTCTATCACGCCCGAAATGAAGGACGCGTTCCAAAAAGAATTTCATCAGCAGATTTCCGAACAAACTCGATTGATGATGATTGATAGTCTCACGAAGATAGCTGAAAACTTAGCAGATTTTGCCCACCTCCATAAATTCCCCAAACTTATTAAGATAACTGCTGATCTCAAAAACTATATTGCCGATTTTAACTACGAAAAAATCCACTCCTGCCTCGAAGATATTATCAGTTTATTTAATGATGAAGGATGATCATTATGAATAATTCAGATGTTAAAAATCAAAAAGATGTGATACTGGTGGTCGATGACCAGCCAAATAATCTCAAAGTTATTGCTTCCGTCCTGGGTGATACTTATACTATCAGTATTGCCAATAACGGCGCGAACGCCCTTAAAATGCTGGAAATACTTAAACCTGACCTCATCTTACTAGATGTGATGATGCCAGATATGGATGGATATCATGTGTGTAAAAAAATCAAGGAAAACTCATATACATGCCATATTCCCGTTATTTTTCTCACGGCAAAATCTGATATTGATGACATTATCAAAGGCTTTGAAATCGGCGGTATTGATTATATCACCAAGCCATTTAATCCCAAAGAACTTCGAGTGAGAGTAAAAAATCATCTCGATCTGTTTCATGCCCAGAATTCGCTGATCATTCGCAACAAAATCAGGTCTGTTATCAATAATGCTTCCGAACTCTTTCTGAGAAATCACGAATGGGAAAGTGAAATTAACCCCATTCTAAAAGGTTTCATGAATATACTGAATCTTAGTCATGTCTCTATCTTCCAAAATTCTTTCGCCAAAGACGGCAGCTTACTGATGAACCTCAAATACGGCTGTAGCGCCTCTGAAGCTGATGATTATTCCAGCTACTTCTACAGTTTGCAGAATGTGCCGTATCAAAATTACGGCGTGACAAACTTCCTGACGGAACTGAAAAATAATGAGCATGTTATTCTCTCTTCGGATTCTAATGAATACAGAAATTTTTTTTATCTGATGAAAGCAGAATCTATTCTTATCATGCCCTTGTTTGCCGAAAATCTTTTCTGGGGCTTTATCGAATTTGATGTCAATAACAAAGAACGAATCTGGCTCGATTTAGAAATTGAAGCTCTCAGACTCCTGACAAATATCATCGGGGCTGCGATAAATCGTAATAGCGTGGAAAAAAAAATAAGTATTTTGAATTCTTCTTTATTGAACGAACTCGAGCTTGCCTCCACCGTTCAACTCTATATCCTGCCCGATTGGCTAAAAATTGACGAAAAGATGATCTTTTCTTCTGCTTATAAACCATCAAACAAAATCGGCGGTGACCTCTTTGACTATATTAAGCTCTCTGAAGACCGCTACGTTACTTATGTGGGCGATGTCTCCGGACACGGCGTGCAGGCTGCACTCGTTATGACTGCCGTGAAATCTATTCTCAATATGCTTATTAATTCGGAAAAAGATGATATTCAACCACATCTCATCATAGATAAACTAAGTCGGATTATGTCCGAAGGGCTGTTGCACAATAATTATCTTACTATCGTTCTCTGCTTCATTGATCTGCGGGAAGAAAAAATTCTATATTTTAATGCCGGACACCCTCCTCTCATCCAATATGACCTCGCAAACCACAACGTGAAAATCATTGATAAAAACAGCTCGATCCCTGTAGGATGGCTGCCAGATTTTAGATATGAAGCTGCTGAACAGGTAGAATTGCCCTTCATGAAAAATTATATTTATATCGCCTATTCCGACGGCATCTTTGAATGCGAAAATCCTCAAGGCGAACAGCTCGGTATTGCCGGACTCACTTCTCTAATAGAAAAACGCAGCTCTATTTCATATAGTATCCTTTTACCATATATCATCAAACAAAAGCTCTTTGATCTTGATTATGATATCAATGCTGATGATTTTACGCTTATCTCATTTGCCAGAATCAATAAGAATCTTGAAGATAAATACCAAAAAATACTGTTCCTCAATGCCAAATCTCCTGCATCTGCAAGCTTGGCAAATCAATGCAAAAAAATAATTATCGAAAATATTGATAATTATGAACTCGCAGAACAGGTAAAACTTTTTGTAGAAAAACACCTGAATTTTCTCATTTCCCAAAAATCTATTCACGCTAAAGACGCAAATATTGCCCTGGAAATCACCGTCTCAGAACTTCTCACCCTTAAATTCTGGGATAAAGGCACAAATTGGCTATTATCGGATATTGAAGAAAATAAAGAAGATTTCGGACAATCTGATTATTATCAACTGAATCTCTTAACCTCTCCCTCCACTTCATTTACAAAAAATAGAATTGATAATGTAAATGAATCCATCATCACCATTCTCAACCCCTGATTGTCATCCGGGCAGTTTTTTTGCTAAGTTCATAGCTACCCACATCCGCATTGATCGAATTGCACACCCAGATTACCTCTCACTGTTTCTTTTGGTTACTATAGCTTCTACCAATAAAAAACCGCAGGATGCCAGCCCGCGATTTGTCTTGACATAAGATATTGTCCACCTACCAAAGAGAAAAAATATCAGGAGAATACGATGAAGGCTTTCTGTAAAATTTCCGGTAAGGATGTATTCTATAGACTCAGCGAATACGATCCGGTATATGAAGAAGCATTTAAAATGTGCTTTTATCAGAAAGACGAGGAAGGCTACTACAAAACTTTTCCTCTCTCATACAGGTACACCGAAAACGTTATGCGATGCTTTGAAAATAACGCTCAAAAGATGTTTGACCAGATATTATACCGTATCCCCATTCCCTGGGATACCGCTCTGGAATTATTTTGTCAACGCGTGCAAAACAGCGGTTTATCCTGGTGGCTTACAGGAAGTTGCGCCTCCTGCATCAGAGGAGTAATTCTTAATCCTCACGATGTGGATATAATGATAGACAGCAGGCAATGTTCACTTGTGGAAGACCTCTTTGCCAAAGAGCTGATAGAGCCGCTAAGAAATACCGAAGGCTGGGTCACAAAGGATTTTGGCGTGATTTTTCTCAAAGCAAGAATAGACGTTGCCTCCGACCCCTCACCAAAACTTGACTATCCCGATCCCGCTGATTGTGGACCCTATGCCCTGGCACATCTCGAAACAGTCCACTGGCGGGACTATGAAATCAAAGTGCCATCTCTGGAACTTCAAATAAATGTAAACAACCGCAGAGGAAGATATAAACGGGCTGAAAAAATACAGAAATTTCTTAAAAAAATGCAGGAGTGAGGAAAGGCAATCCAGTAATTCCTGCTTAAATAATCCGGTATAGCGATAAGTTCGCTGTTTTCTCTTCTCCGATTCCATTATGGACTCCTTTCACCTTTTCTGAGTCCACTTTTTCAAGGACGCAGCACCCCAATCCCCAGCCCCCAGCCCCAATAAAAAAACCTATGAATTGCGATTTATCAATATTATAATATCTATAAATAAATGACACATAATAATATAGGCTACTCAAATAAATTGTTACCATAATGCTACCCGCTATTTATCTGATTTATAGTGGATTAAGTAGCATTGGTAACATTTTTTAATGCTTTGAGATATGTATACGCATTATTATTATTTTTTTATAAATTCTCTGCACCTAATAACCGAAGCCTAATTTTACTATTTTTTATTTTATAACCAGACACAGTCAGCACCTCGCACCCTTCTCATTCTAACCTCCCCATAACATACATAATAACGACATGCAACACTAAAAAAACAAAGAGTTGCACTAAAGTTACACTGTATCTAATTAATATATATAGCTTTAACCTCTGTCTGCCACACTTTTTCGTTTTT
>CAZRXY010000073.1:0-6798 GCA_964604155.1 uncultured Candidatus Cloacimonadota bacterium
TAAATTATTCGCAATGCTCACAGTTGCTCCGTCGAGATTAAATTCGTATCCCCCCCCTAATCTCTAATCCCGAGTCCCGATTCCCGAGTCCCGATTCCCGAGTCCCCCATCACCAATCACCAATCACCAATCACCAATCACCAATCACCAGGGTGACGACCAATAACTTCATAAGTTCAATATTCCACACTTACAAATAGTTTTCGGGGGTATGCCGGAATAAAAAAATTACAAACTTGCCAAAATTATTAGGTGAGTTCTTTCTGACGCTGATTATAATAATTTTTTTTGGTGCCTGCTTAAGGCGGTGCCATAAGAAGGAGTTCCGGATGTATAAGAAACCTGCTTTCTGGATAGTGTTTTTTATTTTAGTGGTGATATCTACAGTATTCTGCCTGAAAAATTTTTCCCGTATTATGAGCTTTATAAATCTGAATATCACAATGGACAGGCAGCAAGCCTTGCAATCAGCATTGTCCGATAGTCAAAAATGGTCTCTGGGACCTTCAGAAAGCAGGCAGGCAGTTATCTTCGATGAAAACACCTCTTTGCAATTCTATATAGAGTTGGAAGCCGGCGGCATGGATGTGTATAACAGCTTTCTGGAAACAGGCAAATATCAGCCCTACCGCTGGATAGTGAGACACTTTATACCCGGCGAGGAACATCAGGTATATTTTTATTACACTCCTGCCGGTGAGTTATACGGTTTTAATGAAATTATCTCGGAAATTGAACCTGGATATAATGTCAGCACCGATGATGCCAGAATTATAGCTGAAAATGCGGCAGCAGAACTGGGTGTACCTCTTGCTGAATTTCAATTGATAGAATCCGCTAAAAATCAGGTGATTTCCGGCAGAATAGACCACACCTTTGTCTATGAACGTGAAGAAAAGATTGGTGAAGCCCGTTACCGCTTTGTTATTCAGGTTAGCGGTGAGCACGTCAGTAAACTTTATCATACCGTTAAAATCCCCGAAGCCTTCCTGAGACGCTTTTCTGAAATGCGCTCGGCAAATAATACTATTGCCGGCATTGCTCAATATGCTATGCTCTTTCTGTATGGACTCCTGGGTATCGGGCTGGGCTCCTTCTACCTGCTCCGCAGTCGCTTTATTCTCTATCGTCAGGCACTGCTCTGGGCTTTTATTGTCGCCCTCCTGGGATTTCTGGCTTCCTTTAACAGCCTCCCCCTCTCCTGGATCTGGTATGATACCGCCATCAGCACCCAGGCTCATATCACCCAGAATATTATGATGAGCCTGCTGCAATTTGTCCAGAATTTCTTCCTGATAGCTCTCTCCTTTATTGTCGCAGAAAGTCTTACCCGCCTGGCATTCCCCTCACATATCCGCTTCTGGAAAACCCTGTCTCCTGCCGTAGCCCCATCTACACGCATATTAGGCAATACTGTCGCCGGTTACGGACTAGTGGCTATTAATCTTGCCTACGTTCTGGGATTCTATCTGCTCACTTCCCGCTATCTTGGCTGGTGGAACCCGGCAGGTTTACAGGTAAATCCAAATTTCATTGCCATGCCATTACCCTGGCTTTCCGTTCTTGCCAATTCTCTGCATGCCGGGTTCTGGGAAGAAGCTCTCTTTAGAGCCATACCTTTAGCAGGAATGGTGCTTATAGGACGTCGATTAAAGAAAGAAAGGCTTTTTTTGATCCTTGGCATTATTATCCAGGCAATCATTTTTGGCGCAGGTCATGCAAATTATGCTGCCCAGCCTGCATATGCCCGTGTATTTGAACTAATTGTACCCTCTTTACTCTTTGCCTTTCTCTATCTGCGTTTTGGCTTGTACCCCGCAATCATCTTGCATTTCAGCTTTGATGCTGTTCTCATGGCAATGTATATCTGGATCATGAATGCTAAGGGTATCTGGTTCAGCAGGCTTATGGTGGTGGCAGGTGTACTGCTACCTCTTATGATCATCCTCTTTCACAGGCTCAAAAAAGGGAAGTGGATAAATGTTAGCTCCAGATTTTTGAATAAATACTGGAAACCTGCTCCGCCAGAACCGCCCAAAATACTGCCGGATTTAGCTGCTAATCGCTCCTATAACCCCAAAACAATGAACTGGCTGATCATTTTTGCCATTATCGGTTCCGCCGGCTGGCTGCTCATTAATGATTTCACTATCGATCAACCTCAAATGAACTTAAAAAGAGAACAGGCTATTGAAATTGCCTCTCAAACTCTAAAAGAACAGAATATCTCGCTCGATGATAATTGGCGGATTGATGCTGTGATAAAAAATCCACTGAGAGAAGCAGATAAACTTGTCTGGCAGCAAGACAAAGCAGATGTCTATCATCAGGCAATTGGCTCCTTTATCGCAGAACCCGTCTGGGAAATTAGCTTTAGAACCTTCTCCGGCGAGGTGGCAGACCGCGCAGAATCATATAATTTCTCTATCAATTCAAAAGCTCAGGTAGTTTCGTATGATCATGCGCTGCCAGAAAATACAAGCGGTGCAGATCTCCTGGAATCTGATGCCCGTAATATTGCCCAAAACTATATCACAGATTTTTTTCAGCTTGAAGAATTTGCTCTCACAGAAATTAGAGCAGAGCCCTCTAAATTACCCGCCAGAACAGATTGGAATTTTGTGTATAAAGACACTATTAATTATACACTGGAAACCGGTGAATTCAGGTATAATATTCGCCTGAGCGGAAGCAAAGTGATGAGCGTATCACGCTATACCTACGTGCCTGAAGAATGGTCTCGGGCAGAACGCAACCGCACCCGCCCCGTTAATCTGTTTGAATCCTTTGCCGGTATTGTATATATACTCTTCTTCGCCTTCATCGCCATTATTGCCGTGATAGCATGGAGTAATCATCACTTCAATTTCAAAATATTCTACCTTGTCTTATGGATCATGATTATCTCCACCCTGCTGCTCAGATTAAACCAGTGGCAAAGAATCCCAGCAGGTTTTTCTACCGCTCAACCCTGGAATAATCAGGTTCTGCAATATGTGCTGGGCTCTATCACACATGTAGTCCTTCTCAGTTTTATCTTTGCTCTTCTTGCCGGCTTCCTGGCGTCCTGGTATCATGAGACTATCGATAGATTGCGAATCCATAATGTGATACTGGCTGCCCTTTGTTTTGGCGGCTTCTCGGTTATCCCCGATATCATTAAACCGGATTATATGCCCTGGCGCCCTGCTTTGAACTTCCTGGCAGATTTCAGTCCCCTGCTCACTATTGTTTTTCAGGCTGTGTCACAATGGCTCACTTCCGCATTACTCCTTATCTTCGTGATGCACTGGCTGAAAAAAATAACCGCTAATGGTGAAAACCGCAGGTTTATCACCCTCATCATCTTCACTCTTTTCATTTTTTTCGTAAGACACGAAAACCTGGTCTATTATACTTTTCATGATTTTGCCTATCTTGCCTTAGTAGCCATAATTCTGGGTGCCGTGCTGTATAAAATCTTCCGTCACCTGCTGGTTTTTGATCTCAGCCTTTTACCTCTTTTTGTCTCCCTCAGTGCCTCTTTACCACTGTTGAGAAATGCTCTGGCAAATCCCTGGCAGGGAGCTTTAGTAGCTAATCTTCTGGCGATTATTACCATAAATTGCCTCGCTTTTTTATGGCTCCACTTTCTGCGTATAAGCAATCTGCAAAATGATGTGCAACCATAGAAAACTAAGGTTGCTTGCCTGTCTGGCATTTGTAACCGCTCTGGGATTTGCACTTAAGTATTATCGCGGCTGTTATCGACAATTACTCAATGACTCTCTGGCAGGAGTAGCTTATGTAATATTCTGGTGTCTGCTACTTAAACTCATATTCAATAAATCATCTAACACCTGGATCGTGGCTCTGGTAGTTTTCGTCACCTGCTGTCTGGAATTTATGCAGCTCTGGCAACCGTCATTTCTACAGGTATTGCGGGCTTACTGGCTGGGTAAGACACTATTGGGTACCACTTTTAACTATGCAGATATTCCCTTTTACTTCCTGGGCGGCATTATTGCCCTGATCATCCTGAAAAAAAATCCCATAACTTGACATCTGACTGACAAAAAAATTATCTGTCTCATAAAAATTTGATAAAATAACTGGAGGATGTATGTCTATTATTTTAGATGGTAGTAATCTTACTATCGAGAATCTGGTGGCTATTGCCCGTTATAACGAAAAAGTAGAGCTTGCTCCTGCTGCCCTCGAACGCATTAAAAAATGCCGCGATATGCTTGAAGAAAAAATCGAAGCACACGAGATCATGTACGGAGTTAATACCGGAATCGGCGAATTTTCCGAAGTTGTGCTCGATGATGATCAGATCAAAGATTTCCAGAAATACCTCGTCTATAACCATGCTGCAGGTATCGGTGATCCTGCTCCTATTGAATATGTGCGAGGCGCCATGGCGGGCAGGATAAATGTCCATGCCCACGGAAATTCCGGTATCAGACCCATCATCACTCAAACCCTCATAGAAATGCTCAATAAAGGCGTTACTCCCTACGTCTGCCAGAAAGGCTCTGTGGGCGCCTGCGGTGACCTCGCACCCATGAGCCAGATTGCTCTCCTATTGATGGGCGAAGGTGATGCCTATTACCAGGGTGAATTGCTCCCGGGTAAAATTGCTATGGAACGTGCCGGAATCGCTATCCCCGGCTTGCAGGCTCGAGACGGACTCGGTACTATCAATGGCTCAAACCTCCTCACCGCTATGAGTGCTATTATGATTTATGACACTAATAACTGGCTGAAACAGGCAGAAATTGCCACCAGTATGAGCCTGGAAGCCCTTAAAGCAAATATGAAACCATACAGCCCACAATTGCATAAAGCCCGTGGATTCGCCGGCGCTCAACGCTCCGCTGCTGCCATTAAAAAATGCGTCGCCAATGGTGATCTCGATGACGGTAGAGTCAAATGCAAAGTGCAGGACGCCTATTCCATGAGATCTACACCCCAGGTTATCGGCGCAGCTCATGATGCACTCGCTTATGCCCGTAGCCAGGTGGAAATTGAACTCAATGGCGTAGGTGATAATCCCGTATTCTTCCCCGAAGAAAAATTGCAGCTCTCCGGTGCCAATTTCCAGGGCTCTCCCGTTAGCCTGCCCATGGATATGGTGGGAATCGCCGTTACTATGGTAAGCGTGATGAGCGAACGCCGCATGAACCGACTTAATAATCCCGCTCTTTCTGTAGGTTTACCACCTTTCCTCACTAAAGGTGCCGGAATGTTCAGCGGACTTATGCTCAGTCAATACACGGCTGATATGCAAATCGTCGAACAAAGAATCTTATCTGCTCCCGCCTCCATTCAAAGCATACCCGCTGCCGCAGACCAGGAAGATTTCGTCTCCATGGGCATGAATACAGCTATCAAAAATTTCCAGATTCTCGATAATGCCTATGGCATCCTTGGTATCGAATTCATGGCTGCCGCACAAGCTCTCGATTTCAGAGATTATAAATTCGGAAAAGGTACTCAGATCGCTCATGATGTTGTCCGAAAATATGTCGATTTCCTTGAGATAGACAGACCACTCTACCCAGACCATACAGTAATGAAAAAACTCGTGAAATCCTGCGAAATCCTCAAAGAAGTTGAAACAGAAATCGGCTCACTGGAATAATTCACCTTAGTATCGGCTCTATATTCAGTCCCAATTACTTGGCTTATAGCATCCGATCTACCCGCTTCTTTATATTACGGAGCAACCCCTAAAAAAATAATCTCCGCTGGCGTTGCTCCGTAATTGATCGTCTCCCCCGTCACCCACCTCCCTCTTCAATCTCCCATTATCAGTTTTCAATTATATTCCCTCTGTAGCTTATAATCTTTTTCCCCAACCAATGACCACACGGACGAAGAAATTCTATTATTAAACCACATCTTCTCTTCTTCTCAGTTTCTCATCTTCTTTTTCACCGTTCGTGTTGTCCGTGGTTCATTATCTTCTCTTTTTTTTACAACCACAGACCACACCAACCACACGAACAAAGAAATGTTTTATTACATCTCAATTTCGTACTTTCCCAATTTCATTATATTCCTTCTGTGCTTTTCTGTGATTTCTGCCTGCCATGACGAACCTTGTTCGTAGTTGGTGATTTATAAGATACTCTTTTTTTTATCAACCACTGAAGGCTCTGAATGACACTGAAAAATGTAAGAGTAATGTAAGAGTATAATACTCTAATTCATTACTATTCCTCTTTATATTCTTTCTGTGTATTTCTGTGATTTCTGCCTGCCATGACGAACCTTGTTCGTAGTTGGTGGTTCATGTTCCGCATCATCATAGTCCCCAAGGCTACTGCTATATCTCACTTCAAGCAATTTATACAGCCGTAGCTCCTTAAAAAAATCTCAAAAAGCAGGGGGTTAACCCCCTGCACCCCCAATTACTCACTCCTTCTAAACTTTGTTCCTTTCCTTCCGTATTCCAAATCCCGAGTTCCAAGTTCCGAATACCGAGTCTCATATTCTGGCAAAAGGAAAAAAAGAAAAAAATCAAAAATCAAGGGGAAACCCTGCAAAGGCGGAAGCCCATACTGCCGCCGGTACTCGTGGCATAGCTGCTGCCCCGATGGGAAACAGAGCAGTTGCCGGCACCGCTGCTCCAGCCACCACCGCGCCTCACCCGGTAGTTACCGCTCACAGCTCCATGCGGATTGGTTTGTGCACCACCAGGATAGCTGCCCCAAATATCCCATACCCATTCCCAGACGTTACCGCTCATATCATAAGTGCCAAGCTCATTAGCTGCCTTTGTACCCACGGTATGAGTAGTGCTGCCGGAAT
>CAZRXY010000074.1:0-3511 GCA_964604155.1 uncultured Candidatus Cloacimonadota bacterium
CTTGACTGGAGCTACTTCGCAGCAGTGATTTGTGACTTGTGACTGGGGCTACTTCGTAGCAGTGATGAGTGATGGGTAATGAGTGAACTTGACTGGCGGATATAATCCGGCAGCATAATTGATTTTGAATTTTGAATGACTATCCCCCTGCTTTTAGCTCGGGGAATTTTATGCTCATCCTCTCATCCTCCCATCCTCTCATCCTCTCATCCTCTCATCCTCGAGATTAATCCCCTCAAACCTTCAAACCTTCTAACCTTCGAACCCTTCGATTTTCAGTCTTTCACTCCATCCCTCGTTAAATAATTCGCAACGCGCACCCTCGCACAGTCACACCGTCGAGATTAAAATCCCCTCTTCATCCCCTCCAAAAGTCCAACCGTCCAAAAGTCCAACCGTCTAAAAGTCCAACCTTCTAACCTTCAAACCTTCGATTTTCAGACTTCCCCCCTCCAACCGTCCAAAAGTCCAACCGTCCAAAAGTCCAACCGTCTAAAAGTCCAACCGTCAAACCGTCCAAAAGTCCAACCGTCAAACCTTCGATTTCCCCCCCATATATCACTTCACTAAAAGAATTTTCTCCCACACATCAATCCCCGAACCCATAAAGCGTATAAAATATATTCCGCTACCTAAGGGGTTTTCAGCATCATCGCAATTAAGCTGGAAATAGTATTGTTTGTGAGCTTCCAGAAAATGGTCTTTGGCAATAGTCATCACCTTTTGCCCTTTTAGATTATATAATATCAGGCTGTATGTGCCGGGAACGGGGGCAATGGCTACTACCTGCGTATTTGGATTAAAAGGATTAGGATAAATAATCATTCCGGGAAATAGCGGAACTTCAGGTGAAGAATGCGAATCCTCTTCAGGAATATCAATCATTACGGGACCATGCAGCTCGCTAAGCCCTAATAACGAAATGCTCTCCAGCCAGTAATAGCAAAAGCTGCCCGTATAATCTCCATATTCATCTGTAAAAGAGTAGTGGGTGGATTGTGTGCTGGTGCCAGCCCCCTCTATCAAGGTAGGATTAACCTGCAATTGTGGGCTAATAGCATCTCCACGATACACATTCCAGCCGCAAACATTGATCTCGCTCAGTGTTTCCCAGTTCAAATGGCAGGCATCGCCAGTCCAATAGCCGGTAAATGATGCCAGCGTAGCAGGAAGTGGAGCATTATTTACAGCTCCTATGGTATAATATCCCTCAGGTGAATCCAAAGCCGTCCCTGTAAAACTGAGAATCGTTCCATTTACTATGCCCAAAGATAATTCTCCACTTTTTATCACAAAGCTGTTTTCCGGCTCGGATTTATGGAGCAATTGATAATCAGAAGGGCTGCCCAGGCTCATCTGCTGTCCGCAGATCTCAGCAATATCAAAATCCAAAGTTACACCACTGATAGCCCCTTCACGCTCAAAATACCATACACGAGACAGACGGTAATCTATTGAGACTTCTGCTATACCCTCCGATGTAGTTCCCAAATGCCCATTATGAGCCACCAGCAGTGATGAACCAGAGATATTAACCGAGCCTATCTGTAATCCCCCACTCCAGAAAGATGAATTGTCCTGCCAGACAACTATTGGTGAACCAGCGAAATTTTCTGGTAAATCTTCCGGAAAGATAATTGAGGAATCAGTTCTCATGTTATTAGCAACCTGATATATCAAACCTGCTTCCAACCCAGGAGAAAAAGAGTCATCAACTGTTATCCTTAGTGGATTTGTACCATTACTTTCAATGGTTCTTGTCTGAAAATGAGTCGGTGTGATTATCGAAAGGTTTAATCCGGTAAGCGAATTCTCGGTCCATGTAGAATAATCATGGTTAATCCACTTAGAAGAATATCCTGTTACTTCTCTTGTATAATGCTGATTATTATAGCATAGGTACGCAGACAAATTTTCAGCAGAATCATAAAGTATCCCGCCATCGAATCTATTACACTCAAACCAGGCTACCAGATTGCTGTGATTATAGTAATTATGGAATGATAATAATTCAATTTCTGAGCGTTCTAATGCTGCATTATAAATTTGAAACTCATCGATTTTTCCCTGAAAACAGGAAGCAGCTTTTTTCCCGAGATACAAGGGTTCTTCATTATCTTCATAGTTTCCGGTTCCGGTTAGCTCAAGTTCTTCTCCATTAACATATAATCTATCTCCGAGAGCAGAATGAATTGCCGCCACACAATACCATCTATCTACCTCAAGTGATAAATTCTGGGCAGTGCGGTTATTAAATGTCAAAGTGTAATCTGTATCTGATAAAGAAATCGACAAGTGATATCCATCTGACCCTTTGGAAAACAAGCCAGCCCCTTCAGATAATGTTACAGGCTGCATCCAGAATATAAAAGTATAAGCAGAAGGATTAATAAGGGGATCATTATTGATCTTTATATAATCATAGCTACCATCCAATAATAGACACCTGTAACCTCCCTGCCAGGCATCATTTTCTACAAAACTCGATGGTGCCATGCCAATGCAGGAGCCATGAAAATTGTTTACTGATCTATCTTCTATACCGCTATCCCCATAAAACCCTTCCATGTCATAATATAGATATAAATTAGATTCCGAACCGCTTAACTCATCCGGAAATTTTTCACGAGCTAACCAATCACTCTCAATACCGCTCCAAATCCTGAACTCATCAATATATCCGTGGAAATAACTACCAGATGTAGTTCTTGTACCAATAAAGAAGTGATTGTTTGCACCTGAAGTAATATCGGTACCGTTAGATGATTGTAATTCATCATTGATGTACAATTTTGCCGAACCTGTACTATTATCCCATTTCAGCTTAACATGATACCATTTATTGTGTAGTATATTGTTATCAATAGTATTATTTTTAATACTATAACTCGTCGATTTCACGGAAGAATAAATCTTTTGGTTGTAATAAATAATGGACACGTATTCATTAGCATCATGCTTTATATCAATTATTCTTGTAGCATTTTGAGTATCAGAATATATCTTCACCCAAAATTCAATTGTAAACATCTTGTTACCCAGATTAGTAAACAGGGCAGGAAAATCATCTGCTGAATCAGCAACAATGATTTTGTCATCCGCTCCATCAAAATACAAAGCATTTCTGCCACACAAAAAGAAAACACCGATCAAGAAAAAACAAGTGATCACAATCTTCTTCATAACTTCCCTCTCTGAATCAAAGCTCCGCAAATAAGAACGAAATGTCAAGCATTTTTTTACTTCTCTGGCATACCCCCGAAATTTTTTGTTAGTTTGGAATATTGAACCTATGAAGTTATTGGTCGTCACCATTGCGAAGGTCTAAAGACCATTCGTAAGGTAACTTAGATTGTTGATAACCTCCCAATTGAGACCTCCCGGATGTGCGTTAGCTCTCCGGGATGGTCGACCAAGGATAATACAACCTAATACTCTATTTCCCAGTTAATTAGAATTACGATAAATTCAAAAAACAGGTGGATGCCAGATTGGGATTTCTACAACACAA